>CAZOUL010000115.1:0-1659 GCA_964583025.1 uncultured Candidatus Saccharibacteria bacterium | reverse complement strand
GGCGCCGGCCTCGCCGACCAAGAGCACGTTCCGGCCAGTCTTGAGGATTTCGAGCGCCTCGGCTTGGGTCATGCCGCTAGTGTAGCACTGCCGCGTGGGCAGCACTGATCAGCGTTTGAGCCAGTAGCCTGCGTAGGCGCCGGCGAGTGGGAGCAGCAGGCCGGCGAAGCCGAACTGGCCGGAAAACACGGTCACCATGAGCGCCGCGCCGATCGCAGCGCCAAGGACCGTCCGGGCAAGCCGCCGTGGATTCCTGGCTGCTCGGCAACCGAGCGCGCCAATCCCCCATACACCGAGAGCCATCCCCAGGGGAATGGCCAAAACTTCCCAGCCATTGCCGATCCCCAAGGCATACACACCGACGAAGCCGAGGGTCCACGCGGCGAAGAACTGCCCAAGCACGATGAGAAAATTCATAGTCCTCCTAGATCGTGAGCCAGCTGATCGCCTCATCCCGGCTCTTGAAAAACTTGACGTCGGCTGCTTTGCCAGCCAGACCGATCACGGTCTCAACCAGCTCGTGGTTATCACCGTCGGGGTCGTAGATGGCAACCCGGTCGAACAGGGTCTGGCCGATCCCCTGGACTGCGGCCAGCCGGGCGCCGAGATCGTGCTTGCCCAACTCACTGATGTCGATCAGGCTGGCGATGTGGCCGAAGAGCCGCATTTGCTCGGTATTGAGCTTTAAGAGACCCTCGATTGCCTCGGTCAGCGATTCCCGAGTCTGATCACCCACTAACTTCGCGACTGCGATCTTGTGCTCCCGGTCGAGCGTCAGCTCGTTTTCCGCCATCACTCCTCCTCAACTGACGGGATCACCCGCCTTGGTGAGCCAGTCGATTGCTTGTGTTTTCTTGGTGAAGTATTGCACCCGGTCGCCCTTGCCAGACATTCTGATCACCCAGTTGACTGATGCCTTGTCGGTGTCTGGCCGGCCCAGAATCGCGAGCTTGTCAAAGTTGACGGCGGAAATCCCGCGGACCCCGGCCTTCATCGCCCCCATGTTGACCTTCGTGAGTGTGGTAACGTCAGCAAAACCAACGATGTTCCTGGTGCGGCTCGCAAGTTCGTTGGCGATGCCGAGCACGTCCACCACCACCTCATCCACCATCGGGGCAGTCTGTTCGCCATCGAAGTAAATCTCGCACACGTTCGTCTTCTTATTGATCGTGACGGTGTTGGCCATGGGATCACCGCTCAAAGATGAGCGCACTGTCAGTAAAGCCCGCAGGCGCGGAAGTTGCCTCAGGGAAGAGCTCGACCCGGAGGCGTTCGCCCGGGAGCACTTCGAAGAGCGCATAGCCGCGCCTACCCTGGTCTTCATTGACCGCCCGGTACTCGCCCGGTTCCATCACCGCCCGGCCGACCGCTTCACCGGTTACGGCATTGACGTAGCCGAATTGGGTGAGCTCATAGGGAACGAGGCCAGTCTCAGGTGTAACCTGGGCCGGATCCGGGCTGTTGCCCGCGACCCCATACGGCCCACCCTCAAATCTGGGATCACCGGTCGAGATTCTCACCTGCGTGGGATCGAGGAAATCGTAGACCACGGCCAAATGGCCCTCCCAGTAGCGCTCCCCGGCACCGGCGTAGCCGTTCGTTCCTTCGGCAAACCAGTTGCCGAGCAAGGTGCCGGCTTCGTCGTAGTCGATTCTGCCG
>CAZOUL010000114.1:0-1735 GCA_964583025.1 uncultured Candidatus Saccharibacteria bacterium | reverse complement strand
CAGGAACTGGTCACCCTCGCCGTACTCGCCCGGGCCGGTCTTGAAGAACCTGCGGGCGTGGCGCGCTCGTTCAGGGCTCGCTTGCGATGTGAGCTCGCGCTTGAGATCGCTCACCCTGCTCATCTGCTCCTTCTATCGATTGTCGCCGGCACCGGTTAGGACTCCCCGCTCCTTGCGATCGAGGAGTTTGGCAATGTTTTCACTGGCGACTTCTTCCAAGGATACGCCGAGTTCGTCGGCAACTCGGGCCGTATACCAGAGAACATCCTGGAGCTCGCCGATCAGTGCCTCGCGCCGCTCGCTCGTGAGAACCCCGGCATCATCACGGAAAATTTTCTTGACCTTGTTCACAAGCTCGCCGACCTCGCCAGCCAAGCCCAGTACCGGATAAAGAAACTGGTGTTCCTCGATCGGCGGGTAGCTGGCGGTGAGCCGGGTCTTATTCTGATACTCATTCAACGCGGTAATCGTTGCCTGGGTTGCTGTGTCCTTCATTATTCCCTCCTCGTTATCGTTCTAAGAAATCGGTGACAAGCCGCTCCTGATCCTCTTGGTCCAGCTGCCATTGGTCGCCGGCGACGTGCCGTTGCCGAGCGACCTCAAAGAGTATCATTGCTGCCGACACTGAAACATTCAAGCTCTGGACAAAACCGCGCATCGGAATTTGGACAACGGCGTCGACGCCGTTGACTGCCTCGCTCGACAAGCCCCGGTGCTCGTTCCCGACCCAGATCGCCACCTTGTCCTGGGCGAGGCCGGCGTCAAAGAGTGAGACGGCGTTTGTCGAGAGCGCGGTGCCGACTTGATGGTATCCGCCAGAGCGCAGGGCATTCAGCGCATCGGCTGTTGCGTCGTGGACGGTGAAGTCGAGCCACTTGTTGGCCGAAGACGAGCTTGATTTTCCAATCGTACGAGGATTCCACGGCGTTTCTTCGGCAAAGACGAGGTGGATATCTTGGATACCGAGGGCATCAGCGGTGCGGAAGATCGCCGCCGCGTTGTGCGGGTCGTGAATATCTTCAAGCACCACCACCAAGCCGGCCTGGCGATTGGCCACGACCTTGCGGATTCGCTGTTCTCGGGGAGAAATGGCTTCCATTTCCTCAGATACCTGCTATACTCCCAGCTTACAGAACTGGGACTTTAACGAAAGGGTGGTGTGGGGCATTGGATCTTTTTGTGATTCACGTCGGGGATTTTGATAACTCTTACTCGCGGGGGAGTGAAATTGATCTCCAGCATATCCCCCGAAAAGGGGCAATCATCCAAGGAACGATTTCCTTGGGTATACAAGATAAGACGCCGCTAGGAAATTTTCCAGCCGATGAACTTCGTCGTCCAACGGCTCGGAGGAAGTTCTACTACGCGCTCACCTACCGGCGGGCCTCCCGTCGCTTCACGATCTACTCACGCAATGTGAAGTTGGTCGATGTGAGTATCAGTCGGGCGGTCGGAGAAGAGTTCATCGACCCGCTCGTGTGGGACTACTGCATCGAGGATCTGATGCAGGACGCCATTGACCGGTTTAACTACTGGGATCAATGGCTGGAGACCGAGCTCATCAAAGCGTGGTTGCTCCTTCCCTGGATCCAAGCCACGATTGGGCGCTTTACTCGAAAGAACGTGAGCGTCCTCGCTGGCTTAGGGGAAGAACGCTCACTCAGCTTTCAGGGCTGTTCGAGTGAGCAGATCGCCCAGCGGGCGGCCTGCTTGCGTCGGACGGCGAGAAAACGAA
>CAZOUL010000113.1:0-1899 GCA_964583025.1 uncultured Candidatus Saccharibacteria bacterium | reverse complement strand
TCCCTCGGATCTGCTTCATCAATAAGCTTGACCGGACTGGGGCGGATTTCTTCCGTTCTTACAACTCAATCCTGGACCGGCTCGGCGCGAATGCCATTCCGGCCCAGCTGCCGATTGGCCAAGAGGGTGATTTCCGAGGCCTCATTGACCTTATTCGGGAACGAGCCTACATCTACACCAACGAGCTCGGAACCGACATCAAGGAAGAGGATGTGCCCGCCGACATGGCTGAACAGGTCAAGGAGTGGCGCGAGAAACTTATTGAAAAGATTGCCGAGCTTGACGACGCATTGCTTGAAAAATACCTCGGCGGGGAGCCGCTCGCGGTGGAGGAGCTCATTGCCACGCTTCGCAAGGGGACGGTTGAGAACAGGATCATTCCAGTCTTTACTGGTTCTGCTTTGAAGAACAAGGGAGTCCAGCTTCTTCTAGATGCAGTGGTCAATTATCTGCCGAGCCCGCTCGACGTTCCGCCTGTTATCGGCACCCACCCGAAGACCGACGAAGAAGTAACCCGCAAGGCCTCTGACGAAGAACCGTTCTCTGCGCTTCTTTTTAAGATTGCCGCAGATCCCTTCGTTGGCAAACTCTCATTCTTCCGGGTCTATTCCGGAACCCTCAGTGCCGGCTCGTACGTGCTGAATGCTTCTACAGGCGACAAGGTTCGGGTAGGACGAATCCTCCGGATGCATGCCAACCAGCGCGAGGAAGTGAAGGAACTTTTTGCCGGCGACATCGCCGCCGCCGTCGGTATCGAAGGAACGACCGGTGACACCCTCTGTGATCCAGATCACCCCGTTGTTCTCGAGGCGATTACTTTCCCCGAGCCGGTCATTTCGGTCGCAGTGGAACCAAAAACAAAAGCCGACCAGGAGAAGATGGGCATAGCGCTCCATCGGCTCGCTGAAGAGGATCCGACCTTCCGTGTCTCAACCGACGCTGAAACCGGCCAAACGCTCATTGCTGGCATGGGCGAGCTTCACCTGGAAATTATTGTTGACCGGATGAAGCGGGAATTTAAGGTTGAGGCGACCGTCGGCCAGCCGCAGGTGGCGTACCGGGAGACAATTACTCAACCAGCCACTGGCGAAGGGAAATTTATCCGTCAAACCGGTGGGCGAGGACAGTACGGCCACGCGGTTATTGAGATTGCGCCGCTCACTGATGAAGACCGGGCGGAGCACCCTGATGAACACTTCCTCTTTGAGAACGCAATTGTCGGTGGCATTATCCCGAAAGAGTACATCGGGCCAACGGAGAAGGGGATTCGCGAGGCGATGAACAAGGGCGTGGTCGCCGGATACCCGCTCATCGATATCAAGGCCAAACTTTTCGACGGTTCGTTCCACGACGTCGACTCATCGGAAATGGCGTTCCAGGTTGCCGGTTCGATGGCACTCCAGGACGGCGCCAAGAAGGCGAAGCCGGTCCTTCTCGAGCCGATGATGGATGTCGAAGTAACTACACCCGAAGAATTCCTGGGCGACGTCATGGGCGATCTCAATAGCAAGCGAGGGCGGATTGAGAAGACCGAGGAGCGGGGGAATGCCAAGGTTATTTCTGCGATTGTCCCGCTTGCCAATATGTTCGGGTATGCCACCCAGCTGCGGAGCATGACCCAGGGTCGAGCCGCCTATGCCATGGAATTCGCCCGCTACGAAGAGGTGCCGGCGAATGTCGCACAGGAAGTGGTTGCCGGGCGGGCCAAGTAGCCGAACGCTTCCTGTTGACCAGGGGATCTGTTAGGCTATACTCAATCACTCTCGGTCAGTAGGGCCGAGCTCGTTATTGACGATCACCACCCAACCAAGTACAATTCACGCCCGATACAAGGGGCAGAACAGGTAAAGGAGCGTTTATGGCAGATAAGTTCGAACGGACAAAGCCGCACGTTAACGT
>CAZOUL010000112.1:0-1945 GCA_964583025.1 uncultured Candidatus Saccharibacteria bacterium | reverse complement strand
TGATCGGCCAAGGCGCCATCAAGCAGGCCAATGAGACCCTGAACGTCCGGTTTGGCCGGAACGCCCCGCTCTGGACGGGCCAGGAATCGCTCGCGGCTGCCACCGGGATGCCAAGCTACGGCTGGTACGGCAACGTCTTGGACGGTGCACCGAACGGCGACACTGGCCTCCTCATCAATATGGGCCGGGAGCTCGTGACCCAGAAGCTCGGACTGCCTCAGGGCTCGCTGATGGGAGTCACCTCGGACGAGATCTTTGCCAACGTCGGTGAGCGAGTCTTTGAGATGGCGCTCGGCGAGCTGCCGCTCGGCACCCTTGACGGCGTCCAGGATGGCAATCGGGCCTCGCTTGAGACCCACATCGGCCGCGGTGTGTTGGCCAAGCGGCTCGACCTGTTCGTCCATCAAGTTCCGCTTGGTGCGTCCGGCCAAGACTTTATTCGCCAACTCGGCCTCCAGGGACGTGCCCTCGCCCAAGAACCGCTGGTCTACGATACCGGCTTCGGTCTCCGAGGCGAGAACGCCACTGCTCAGCTGGCGAACGGCCAGCTTGCCGCCGATGAGTACCTCCGCCAAATCGGCGCCGAGCGGCTGAAGATCCTTGAGGCCTACACCGCCCCCGACGGTAGCCGAGTTCGCCGCGACGCTGCCCTCAATCTTGAGGAGCGGCCCGACTTCGTCCTTGAGTTCGCCGAACTGCCGATCTCGCCGAATCCCGACGGTGCCGGCGACTTCGCCCTGACAAGTGCCGAAGCTGCCTCAGTCGTTGCCCGAGCCAACTGGGCGCTCGACCGGTTCGCCTTCGCTGACGCGGCCCGAGCCCAGCTTGAACAAGCCCAAGGAGCGACCACCGAAGACAGTGCCTACCGCTGGGTGTCAAATGACACCTACTTCAAGGCCTGGCTCTTAGATAACGCCTTTTTGAAAGGCACCGACCCCAACCAAGCCCAGCGGTCAACGCGATTCCTCCAAGGCGACCTCTCGGTGCTTGAGGATGTGGGCATTGACCGGGTGGCTAAGGCAGTCGCCAAAGATAACACCGGCCGCGCGGCGCTCAGAACTTACTTCCGTGACGGCCGGATGCCGCCCCTGCCCGACCAACCAATTCCGGTGGTCGATATCGGTGCCGAAGTCGGCAAGCTCGGCTTGTCGTCACGGGTAGAGTTCGACGCGATCTTCCGCGGCGACGCCCCATACCTCGCGTTCGAGACGATCGGCCGGTCGAAACTGGCTGAGCAGTTCGGCCAACAACCCGAGCAAGCCGCCGCCAACGTCATCCGCTCCACTGCCAGTCCGGAAGAGCTCCGCACTCGCCTTGGTGCCCTGCGCGAGGCCACAGCGACACTCAGCAACCGTCTCGGAGGCGAAACCGGCAACCAACTCACCCAGGCGCTCGGGGTCATCGATGAGCTCACGACGAGCATTGATTCGGTGAAACTCATCGGCCGGGAGCCTACGCCTCGTGAGTGGACGAACCGCCTCCTCGACCTCTACAAGCTCGGCCAGACGGCGGCCACGGGTCATCAAGCAAATGACGTTGAAGCCTACCGCAGCTATGCCCTTGCCCTTGCCGATTTGGTTGATGGCAACAGTGGCAGTGCGCTGTATGCAATGGAATCGATCCGAATTGGCCACCCAGTCGCGCAAGCTGCCGCACAATCGCTCCTCGACACGCTCCAGGGCGAGCTCACGCCGAACCAAGCTATTCGCCAGTTTGGCGGTGCGGTGCTCGACCGAGCGGTTGGCAGTGGCAGTCTCGCCAACCCTGAAGCCCGACTTCTCTTCGATCTGCTCGATGCCAGCCTGACCAACCAGCGGCCGACCGATCAACTGACTTCTACCCTCCGGGCGTTTGCCAACGACCACCGGGTCGAACTCGCTGAAGCGGCCAACGTCCTCAATCTTCAAACCTACGGCTATGACCTGAATGGCAACCCCTTGATCGT
>CAZOUL010000111.1:0-1978 GCA_964583025.1 uncultured Candidatus Saccharibacteria bacterium | reverse complement strand
GAAGGATGCCTCAACTGCGCCTCCTGTGGCTACTCGAAATGCGGATAACCCAGCTTGACGAGTGCGATACACTCAGAAGACTGATGTCAGCCGATAACCAAGGAAAGGATTGAATAATGCCGAGCCAGATCAAGGGAGCAGAGTTCCAAGAGCATGTGCTCGATACCTCAAAAAACAAGCCGGTTGTTGTCGACTTCTGGGCAGCCTGGTGTGGCCCCTGCAAAGCCATGGCGCCAATTTTTGAAGAAGTCGCCGGCGAATACGGCGAGAAGGCGAGCTTCGTGAAAGTCAACGTCGACGAGGAGCCGGCTCTGGCCCAACAGTACGGAGTAATGAGCATTCCCACGATCGTCTACTTCAAAGACGGTAAACCGGCCGGGCAATCTATAGGATTGATCGACAAATCCGAGCTCACCGGCCACGTCGACAAGCTCCTTTGATCACTTCTGCGCCATTTCAAACAAGAGCGCCAACCAAGGCGCTCTTGTTGTGTTGCGATGCTAAGGCCCCATAGAGTTAGCCTATGAGTAGGCAAACGGCGCTTTCTGGCTTCTTGCTCACCGCGCTCCTCCTAGCGCTCATCATCATCGGCCAACGTCCAGCTCCGAGCAACTCCAACATGCAAGAACAGGGAAGCCGGCCAACAAGCGAAGGCTTTCTCTCGGTGCCCGAGCAGCGCATTCCCGTCGAGCCGGACGTGCCGAAACAACTCGAAGTGGCGATGCCAAGCCCGCCACCGCTCATCAATTCCTCAGAAACACATCCAACCACCCCCACAGCGACAATTGAAGAAGCAGTAGTTCGCACGGTCATTGACGGCGACACCATAGAGCTCAGTTCCGGGGAACGGATCCGCTACGTCGGGATCGATACGCCAGAAATTACCAACGGCAAGCACGAGTGCTACGGACACCGTGCTGCCGCAAGAAATCGGGAACTCGTTGAAGGGAAGACGATCCGCATAGAGCGAGATATCTCTGAAACCGACCGGTACGGGCGCCTGCTCCGCTACGTGTGGGTTGGCAACACCTTCGTCAACGCCACCCTCATCGCCGAAGGCTACGCAACGACGCTCACGATTTCTCCTGACGTTACTCGGGCCCAGGAGTTTCTCCAGCTCGAACAGCACGCCCGGGTCACGAGCCGAGGACTATGGCAATCATGCACCAACGATAGTGCAGCGCATGAACTCAACTCGACAATCCCCCAAGCAGAGACAACTTCGTGTCCGCCCGAACGACCGATCAAGGGCAATGCCCAGAGCATGATCTACCACGTGCCGGGAGGCGAGTTCTACGAGCGAACCAAACCGGAGGAATGCTTTGCCGAAGAATCGTCCGCCCAACATGCCGGCTACCGGCGCTCAAAACGCTAACTTGTGGATAACTCATCAGTTCAGGACTCTATACTACAGACAAGTACAAGTTGCAGTGGGAGGTACGAATGAGTGACGATGGCATGCTCTCAGAGCTCGGCCGCGGCATCAAGGGCGCGGTCAAAGGAATAGTCGAGGGAGCAGGTGATGTGGTGAGCGCCGCAGCCGGCGCGGTCTCGCAATCCGTGAGCGACACGCTCAAGGGTGGGGGAGACGTTGTGGGCCGCGCGATCGAGGTAGCCACTGACGTCACCAGCGGCGCCGTCAAAGGCGTTTCAGAAGCAACCACCGATACCTTCCAAGGTATCCAGGGAGTAGTCAGCGGGGTATTGAAGGGCGTCGCTGACGCCGGTGGCGATGCGATGAATGCCACGCAAGACGTCGTTTCAACAGCCGTCAAATCAGCATCTGAAGTTGGCGAAGACACTGCCCAGGCAGCCTCGAGCGCAGTCAAAGGCGCTGTTGATGCTGCTCAATCAATGGGTGGCGATACCGGCTCTGCGCTCAAGGCAGCGGTCACCGGCGCATTGGGCGGTGCAGGTGATGGATGGCGAGGACCCGGATCTGTCGTTTGGTCAGTCGGCAAGAATCCAACTCTTGCGT
>CAZOUL010000110.1:0-1979 GCA_964583025.1 uncultured Candidatus Saccharibacteria bacterium | reverse complement strand
CTGGCTCAGTCGGTCCACTCCATCTTCATCCAAGATAAAGAATTGCCCGGTTGTCTCGTCAATGCCGAATAATTTTCCTTGGTTGACGGTAAATTGGGTTGGCAGTACCACGGTAACCGCAGCTGTCGGATCCTCCGCGGGAGACGGTTCAGATTCCGAATCTCTTGCGCCCAGCAAGAGAGTAATCGCGAGCGCTAAAAGGCCGAGACCGGCAAGTGCGATGATTCGTCGTTGGGCTGTTGTCATTGTGTAGTCCTCTCTATTGGTCGAGGAATGGATCAAATGGTGTGCCGTCGAGGCGGGCCTCAAAGTGAAGGTGTGGGCCACTGCTTCGACCGGTGCTGCCGACCGCACCAATCGTTTGGCCTTGGCTGACCGACTGCCCCATCTCGGTGCTGCCAAAGCTTGAGAGGTGAGCATAGTAAGTCTCAAGTCCTTCGCCATGATTAAGAATGATCAGATTCCCGTAACCATTGGCCCAGCCTCTATAGGTTACCGTTCCATCTTTGGAAGCAAGAACAGGTGTGCCAGTCTCTGCGACATAGTCGATACCATCATGTTTTCTATGGGGAGGGTTAATTCGATCACCAGTACTTGTGTAGGAGGCGAGCGGCTCGATTAGTCCATGTGCACCGCCCTCACCAGAATCCTGGATTTCAGATTCACAGGCCTGGTACTTGGGGTAGAGCTCGGTCATGACCCGGTTGACGTACTTCTGGGTCTCCTCGTAGGGCGGGATGCCTCGGAATTCCTCAACCGCTCCTGGGCCGGCGTTGTAGGCAGCAGCCATTATTGAGAGCAGCTCATTGCCGGTGTGGCGGCCGTGCGCGCCTTTTGGCTGCCCATCACCACCTCTTGAAAAGATGTCGTACTGTTGCCTGAGGTACGAGGTGCCGAGAAAAATGTTGTACTTGGGGTTGGTGATGTCTTCGGAGCTCGTACCTGAAAGCGTCCGGGTTGGTGGCACTCCATCTTCTTCAAAGTGATCCGCATACACTTCCCGGAGATTTTTGTCGGCAAACGGGTAGGAACGGCCCTTGCCGTACAGGAGGGTCTTCAAGTACTCCAGCCCGCCGGCCTGCAAGTCCTCAAACGTGCTCGGCATGAGCTGCATGAAACCGCTGGCACCAACATGACTTCTAGCGGTGGGATCGAAGGCTGATTCTTGCTCGACGATTGCCGCAATGTAGGAGGCCGGGAGTTTGTAGAACTCTGAGGCTTGGCCGATGTAGGCGGCGATTGGGATCGGCTGGCTGGTCAGCGGGTCGGGTGGCGTTGGGATGCTACAGTCGCTCACCCGGCTGGTGCCGATCCCGCCAACCGGGATGTTTTCCGGCTTGTCTCCAATATTGGTGAAGAACGTGACGAGTGCCCAGCCGGCGAAGACTCCGACAAAGAGCGTCCCGACAATATTGCCGATGAGGAGGATGACGGTCAGAGCCTGGAGGGCGCGCGGCATCGGCGGGCCTTACGCGTTGGGCGGGGCGGTCGGCGGGTTAAGCGGCGCTGGCCCGCTGGCTTGGGTCGACGGAGTGGTTGGTTGGGCTCCGGGCGCGGTAGTTGGCGACTGCGGAGCAGGCGGTTGGCTCGGTTGGGGCGAGAAGGTTGAGGGTGCCGGTGTTTCCTCCGGAACGACTGAAGGATCAAGGCCGGGAGCGGTGTTGTCCGCCGGTGCCGGCTGGGTTATCGGTGGTTGCGGGCCGGCTGGCTGGACGGCCGGTTGACTGCCTAATGTAGAGCCGGCCCGTTCCTCTTCTGCTTGCTTCATCGCCAAGAGCTCGGCCGGGTTGGTGGTGATGAGTTGCTCTTCCTCGTAGCTGGCAATCACTTCGATCGCCACGTGGTTGGCCCCGGCGAAGAAAATCCCCTGTCCCACCTTGGCTTGGCGCAGGATGAGTTTCTCGCCCTCGGTCAGCTTGAAGACCTCGCCGAGTTTGTCGATGGTCAGCAGGCGGCGATGATCGGTCAGCGCGACGGCA
>CAZOUL010000109.1:0-1992 GCA_964583025.1 uncultured Candidatus Saccharibacteria bacterium | reverse complement strand
CTCCTTCACGGCGTCGCGGACGTGTTTGGGCAAGGTTTTCACAAAGCCGGTCTTTAAATGCTTCCGGGCGTTGAATTTGGGAAACGATCCTTTCTCCTTGGCAATCTGAGCACTTGCGAGGTAGCTCTCGGAGGCAAAGAATTCATACAGCCGGTCGATGAACGCGTTCCCTTCCTCGCTGCCGTAGCGAAGGCCAAGCTTGATCATCATTTCCGCCAGGCCCATCGAGTTGAGGCCGACCCGGCGCTCGCTCATCTGCTGGCGCTCGTTTTCATCAAAGAAGTACGGCGTCGCGTCGATGACGTTGTCGAGGAACCGGACCGAGGCATGGATCGCGTCTTTGAGTTCGTCCCAGGCGACGTCTTGGGTATCCTCGTCGACGAACTTGGCAAAGTTGATGGCGCCAAGGTTGCACACGCCCCAGGCGGGTAAGCCCTGTTCGCCGCATGGGTTGGTGCAGAGAATGGGCGCGAAGTAGCTCGACGGGCTCATGGTGTTGTATCGGTCGATGAAGAATAGGCCTGGTTCAGCCGATGCCCAGGCCGAGTCGATCATCTTGTCCCACAGATCGCGGGCCCGGATTTTCTTGTAGGCAATCACTGGCTTGCCTGCGGCTTTCCAGGCATCGAGGTTGCCATCCCAGAGCGTGTCGTAGTCCGGATCATTGCGGTCTGGGAACACGAACGACCAATCCTCATCGTTCTTGACCGCTTCCATAAAGTCGTCGGTGATGCCAACCGAGATGTTAGCATTCGTGATCTTACCCATGTCGGTCTTGCTGCTAATGAACTCCTCAACGTCGGGGTGCCAGACGTTCAAGATGAGCATCAGGGCCCCGCGCCGCGACCCGCCTTGCTCGATAAGGCCGGTGACGAAGCTGTAGAGCGATCCCCAGCTGACTGCGCCGGAGCTGCGGCCGTTGACGCCCTTCACGTAGTCGTAGCGCGGTCGGAGGCTCGAGAGGTTAATGCCCACTCCCCCGCCCCGGCTCATGATCTCGGCCATACGGTTCAAGGTTTCGACGATACCGCCGCGCGAGTCTTCAGGGCTAGGAATGACGTAGCAGTTGTAGTACGTGAGCGCCTGGTCGGAGCCGGCACCGGTAAGAATGCGGCCGGCCGGGACAAACTTCCAATCGGTCATGAGGTCTTTGAACTTCTTCTCCCAGGCCTTGCGGAGCTTGGGCGTTTTCTCAACAGCGGCAATGCCCTTGGCGACGCGGGCGTGCATCTGGCTCGGGTCGGTCTCGAGCGGTTTGTCGACATGTTCGATGGCCCGGGTAATCTCGGAGCCGTCTGAGCGGAGCTTCACCGTGACCTCGCCGTTTTCAATGGCAGTCACCTTGCCAATCTCGCGCTGGCTGGTTTCCAAGTTCGTACAGACCACGACCGTGTCGTCCACGGCCAAGGTTTCCTTCTTGCCGTCTTTCACGGCGTAGCGGTCGAGGAAAATTTTATAGCCGATTTCGTTTAACTTGTTGACTGTAGCGGTCGTCGGGTCGTAGGTCGTCTTGGTCATTGAGGCAGTGCGTGGCATAGAGCCCCTCCAAAGGCTTCGTGGTTAGTATGAGTAGGTACTTCGTTTGGTCGCTGGGTACGAGTGCTACGTGGTATTACCCATCGCGAACCCCATCAGTTGTAGCTTCTCCTGCGTTCACAATGTTGGCAAGCTCAGCCTCGAAACTCTCGAGGTCGAGGGCGCGGTAAACCGAGGCGAAGCGTAGGTAGGCGATCGGGTCAAGCGGTTTCAGGTGCTCCAAAACCATCTGGCCGATCCGTTGGCTCGGCACCGCGTCCTTGCAGTCGGCGTAGAGGTCGCGTTCGATCGAGTCGGCAATGAACTCGACCTTTTCCAAGACTGCCGGCCGTTTTTCCGCGGCCAGGCGGATTCCACCAAGCAGCTTTTCCTTGGATAACGGCTGCTTTGGGCCGTCGCGCTTCTTGACCATCAGGTTCACCACTGCAATCCGCGCTAATGTGGTGAAGCGGAACT
>CAZOUL010000108.1:0-2032 GCA_964583025.1 uncultured Candidatus Saccharibacteria bacterium | reverse complement strand
AAGCGTGCTCGGCATTCAAGAAGAGTTGGCGCGGTTTCCTGCGGTTGTTCAGCTTTCGCACTGGACGGCCTTGCTCGACATCCTTCTCGTCGCCACGATTCTCTACAGCGCCTACCTCCTGATCAAGGGCACGCGGGCCTTGCGAATTCTCTATGGCATCGGCATCCTCGCCCTCCTCTATGTGCTCGGTCAGTTCTTGAATCTCACTGCTCTCAACTTCTTGCTCCGTTCGGTCTTTGCCGTGACGTTGGTCGCTATCCCGGTTGTTTTCCAGCCGGAGCTTCGAGCTGCCCTCGAGCGGCTTGGCCGCGGCGAACTGATTTCGGGAATTCTCTCAAGAGATCACGACCGATCTGCCCTAGTCCGAGAGCTTTCGCAAGAAATTGTCCAACTAGCGAAGCAGCGAATCGGGGCGCTCGTTGTCATTGAACGGACTACGGGCCTCAAGGATTTCATCGAGACCGGGGTCCGTTTAAACGCTGAGTTTTCCCCCCAACTCCTTCGCTCGCTCTTTATTCCGAAAAGCCCCCTTCACGACGGAGCGGTGATCGTTCGGGGTGATCGCATTATCGCGGCGAGCGTATTTCTACCCCTCGCTGAAGATTTTGAAGGGAGCGGGTATGGCACTCGGCATCGAGCCGCGGCTGGCCTTTCAAAGGAAACTGACGCTGTCGTTATTGTAGTTTCTGAAGAAACAAGCCGGATCTCGCTGGCCCAGCAAGGAAAGCTCGAGGTTGTCGCCCAGGATAAACTTGAGTCTCGTCTGCGGCGCATCCTCATGAAGCATGCCTAACCCCATGTCCTTGAAGCAACTTCAACGCTCATTGCTTGCAAACTGGCCCGCCAAGGTTCTCTCGATTGTGGCCGCGATCGCGCTGTGGCTCGGCGTGGCCGCCGCAGAGCAGCGAGCAGGGACCTTTCCCGGTGGAATACCCGTGAGTTTCGAAAATGTTCCCCAGGGCCTCGTGGCCATTGCCGACACGGCCGAGGTGTCTATTTCCGTGGTTGCTGACCAGGCGCTCTGGTCGCGGTTCAATGTTGATTCTTTCCGAGCGAGCGTCGACCTGCGCGGTGCAACCGTTGGCGTGAGTGACCGACCGGTGATTGTGACCAGCCGAATTCCCGGCGTCGAAATTACTGGCGTCAATCCACGCAGTATCCTCGTCCGGCTGGAGCCACTGGCTGTGAAGGAAGTATCAGTGCAGATCAGACTTGAAGGACAGCCCGCAGACGGTTTTGCTCCAGGCGAAATTGTCACTGAACCTTCAGTGGTGCAAATTAGCGGCCCAGAGAGTATTTTGAGTCAAATTGACCAAGTCGTCGGAACGGTGGCGTTGAACGGTGAGCGAGACGCAATTGAACAGCGGGTGACGCTCCGAGCCATTGTCGCAGGCCAAGAGGCTGAATCAGTGAACGTGACGCCGGGTGAGGTACTTGCGCGGGTGCCGATCGAACGAGCCGGTAATGTGAAAACCGTCGGGGTTCTCGTTTCCACTACTGGGAGCTTGCCCAGCGGCTATGCAGTAGCCGACATCCAGGCGCAGCCGAGCGTGGTCACGCTCACCGGATCGCCCGTTGCGTTGGCGGCGGTGTCGAGTGTGCGGACCCAGGAAGTTGACTTGAGCGAGATGACAGCGCCGACCGAAGTGCAAGTGCCTCTCATCGTGCCCGAGGGGGTTCGTCTGGCCGAGTCTGGCGCTGGCACGGTCCGGGTCATCCTTGATGTCCAGGAGCTTACGACTAGACGAACCTTCGAGGTGCCGATTGTGATTACTGACATTCCTAACAACCGCTCGGTCGTCAGCCGAGACCCAGAGACCGTTGAAATCACCTTAGAGGGTCCGTTGAGTGAGCTGGGGACGCTGAGCGAGCAAGCGGTGCGGCTTGAGATTCCTCTGCCGAAAGGCTTGCCAGTTGGTACACATACCCTCGAAATATTTGATGAGCACGTTGTTCGTCCGGCCGGCGTCAGTGTGCTCGGGATTGTGCCCGACGCAGTGATCATCGAGTTGGACGACGCTGGCCAGTAGTG
>CAZOUL010000107.1:0-2156 GCA_964583025.1 uncultured Candidatus Saccharibacteria bacterium | reverse complement strand
ATCTTGATTCCCTGGCTGATATCTCCGGCGTGTAGCATGATCTCAACGCCCTCGTCGGCGCACAGTTGGTAGAACTCGTGAAGATAGGTCAGTTGTTGGTGTTTCGAACCAAGGTGCGTGTCTGAGACAATCCCCACCTTGACCCACTCACCGTTGTAGCGCCCTGTTTCCAGGTTGATAACGTGGTCGGTGATGGGAGCGTGCTTTGAGAACTGGTAGCCCAGGGCTTCCAGCCTCTTCTTCATCTCCTCTTCGGTCGGTGGGGTGTCGGCCGCGCCGTGGGTCTTTTTGAGACCCAAACGTTTGGCCTTCTTGCGGATCGCCTCCCAGGTGAAGCCTGGGAAGTGCTTGAGCAGTTGGTCGCGGTCAGTCGTCGGGTACAGCTCCCGAAGGAGCGCCGTTCGCTTCTTGCCCCAATTCAACTATTTAGTCCTCCTTCGAGTTTGAGTTGCGCCAGTTCGTTCGCACAGTATTCCCGTGCCGATTGGAGCGTCTTCGTATGAACGAACAGCACGTGGGTTGTTCGCTCGGTCGTCTTGGCCTTCCAGGCAATCTGGAGATACTTCAGGTAAGTATCCAAGAAGTTCACCATGTTGGTCAGCACGTCGATCTCGTGAGCCAGGTTCGGCTCGTAGCGAGTGATCTTCAGGATGTTCAAAGATGGCGTCTTGTGGTCGTGGATCCTCTCGGTCACGAACACGGCCAAGTCTTTGAGGCACATCCCGAAGGTCATGCCCAACGTCTCAAGTTGGGAACTGATCCGAAACAGTACCAGCGTCCCGTTACAGGCGGGACAGCGTGGCAGGTCGGGCAGTGGTTCAGGTTTCTTCTTCCGCTTCTTCGCCAATCAAATGGCCCCCTTTCAGCGTAAATTCAGTAACGAACGGTCGTGAAACAAATCCCAGACCATTCTGTCGCGGGCAATAACGGCTTCGATTTCGGAATCGTAGCGGCCAATGTTTATTATTCGTCCACCATGAAAGGCAAAAGCCTTCCAGCGTTTACGAAGCTTATCCCAAGCTACACCTCGGTATCGAGATGAGCTCTTCTTGTAACGGCTGTTTCGAGTATTGCGGCTTTGACTGATTAGCCGGAGGTTCTTTTTCCGATTATCAAGTTTGTTGCCATTGATGTGATCCGTGACAATCTTTCGACCGCCAGGATGCTTGGCAATAATTTGATGCATTCGGATACTTGTTCGCTTCGGTCTTTCCTGTGTCCGAGTCGCATACCGTCCGTCGTAAAACCACTTCCACTGGTTAAGGTGGTCGTAGTCCTCGTCGTCAACTATCACGAACTTCCCCCTCGTCAGAGGAATCATTTTCATAACCTGATGATACCGAGAACTTCAGGTCAGAACAACGGAATCTTGTCTCCGAGTAGGTGTCGTGAACTAGTCGGTGACAGCAGTTGCACAGTCGTATCACCAATTTCTTGTAGAGCGGGTGGTTTTTCCACTCCCTCCTACTCCAAAGCGTATGGTGAGTCGTCAGCCGCGTCACCTTGCCGCAAAGGGGGCAGGGCGTCTTAGCCTTCGAAGTCTCTCTCATCCGCTTGCGGAGAACTCTTGCGAGCCTTCTTCTGTTTCTTCCGTCGTCCAGCGTTCCTTGCCTCCTTCCGTTCATGGAGCCAGCCGTCGATGGCCAAGCCGATGGACGCCAGGATGATGATCCCAGCAAGCCACAGGCTCTGTTCATCTAGGCCGGTGCCAACTCTTTTTTCCGGCACGTCCGCACACCCCCTCTCGTAAACGAGTCCGAGCGCCGCCAGGTCGCTTTAGCTGACCAGCCGCGGGCATGGCGTCGGTAGGTCAGTTCGTCGCAGAGGCTTCTCGCCAGAAGAATCCCCCGTTGTTTTTCAGCCCAGGCGTCCGGCGGGTCTTTCAAGAGCCACAGTTCCGGCTTGAACGGCTCCCAGTCCTCGGTAAACCCTTCGCCCTGGTCTTGTACCACCAGCACGCAGGAGTCACCGTGGAGAGCCAAACAGAGCCAGATGTGGCCATCTGTCGAAACCCGGTCGTTGGCGTCGATTGCGTTTCGCACCAACTCGATGAAGACGGTCATCACCTGGGCTTTGGCCAGGGTGTCCAGCTCACCGAGTAGCGACCGTACCCACTCCCTGCCGAACCGGAGCGCGATGTCCGTCGGCAGACCGAT
>CAZOUL010000106.1:0-2217 GCA_964583025.1 uncultured Candidatus Saccharibacteria bacterium | reverse complement strand
GGACGGAACAAAGTGGTTCGTGCTCATTACTGTCGTCACTACCATTGGCCTGATTGGCCTCTTAACCTGGCTTGGTACCAATAGTCAATCAATTCAACCCGGGGAACAGCTATCAGACGACCAATGGCAGCAACTTATCGCTGATGCGCCACATGTCCTAGGGCCAGACGATGCGGCAGTGACCATTGTTGAGTTCGGTGATTTCCAGTGCCCCGCCTGCCAAGCAGCCAGTACTCCTCTGAAGCGTTTTCTCGAAAGTCGCGACGACATCCGACTCATTTGGCGACATTTCCCACTTTCCCAGCATGCACATGCACGGGCAGCGGCAAGAGCTGCTGAGGCTGCGGCGGAGTACGGTGAATTTTTTCCGATGGTCGAGCAGCTTTTCCGGCACCAGCGGGAGTGGGGAAGCGGTAGTAACCAGAGAGAGCAGTTTGCAACGTATGCTGAGACAATTGGCATTGACAGGGCTGCATTTACCGAGTCCTATGAGCAGGTCTCAATCGAACCGATCAGCCGGGATCTCAACCTCGGTGCCACTGTCGGGGTGAGCAGCACGCCGACATTTTATGTCAATCGGGTTTATATCCAGGGCACACCGCAATCAGATCATGAGTGGCAGCAGGTAATAGAGAGTATCCTGGCAGACCAGGGTCAGGAGCAGCAAGGGGATCAACCTGATCCAGTAGGTACGGAACCCACAGAACAATAATTGGCTCGAACTAGGGGAGTGAGCGGGGGAGAGGTCGGCTCATTGGACTCGTCTCTTTCCTAACGCCGCGCTGTCGGTCAATGCAATTCTAAAAAGAATTTGCTCACTTCCTAGAAAATAAAAAAAATGTGATTTTTTAAAAAACCCTCCTACTTAGGAGGGTTTTTCTTCGGAACATCTCTCTTACTGCTGATCCTCGTGACGACTGAATGGTCTACGGATAATAAAGTACGAGGTCACACCGGCGAGGACGAATGAGGCAATGAGCGTTGCTGCAAGGCCGCCACCAGTTTTCGCCAGATTTTCGATTGGAGCGACTGGCGGAAGCTCAGGCTGGGTAGCTGCATTGACTGTTACGACCTGTTCGCCGAAGAACTGGTCAGCTCGAACAGAAACAGTGTAGATCTCGGTGGTCGCCGTATCATTAAAAAATATATTTCCTGTGCCAGTGGTGCCGTCGCAAAAGTCCCAGACACTTCATTCTTCACTCGTAGGTTCTGGACCGGTGTAGGTTGCGGTGACCGTGAGTGGCGCCGTGCCAGTGGTTGGTTCCACGCTAAAGCTTGCCGGGTCCGTCTCGTCGTCATCTTCGGCGGAAGTACAGCCTGGATCGTCGAGATCAATTGCGCCATCGCCGTCATTATCGACGCCGTCGGCACAGGCTGCAGGATCTTCAGGGACCTCGGTGATAGTAAAAGCGGCGCTGACCTCGTGCCCGGTTTCATCAAGCAGGTAGGTGACATGGGTGGTGTAGTTACCTGGGCTCACAGTGGAAGGAGCCTCAGTGTTTGAGGTCTGATCCCAGAAAAACTGTTTGCTTTCTCCCCCGCAGAGCTCCTCAATGACTTGAGTTCCAATAGGATCAAAGACGCTCTGTTGTCCTCGCCGAATAACGAAGGGTGCACTATCCGGCAGTACGATGCAATCTGGTCCATTGTTGAATAATGTAAAGTTTACTTGCTCGTCGAGTTCGTAACTCGGTTTAGACATCGTCAAGTGTACATCGGCCTCAGCGGTTGGCGCTGTGACCGTAATCGTCTTGGTTGCGGTTTCGCCTGTACAGGCTTCGGCCTCAGCGGTAAAGGTGCCAGCGGTTGAGTAGGTATGGTTCACTCGCTCTCGACCTTCAGCATCCGAGAAGTTTTCCCCATCGCCGAATGCCAACGCACAGATCTCGTGATTACTTGTAACTTGGAAGCGAACTGGAAGCGGCGCTGTCCCGCTCATCGGCGTCGCAGAGAAGGCAAACTCTTCGGCGCTACCAACGGTCACGCTGACCGTTGCCCCATCGCATTGGTTCGAGGTATCGCAGATCCGGTACTCAAACGTATCGGTGCCGACAAAGCCGGTTCTGGGCGTGTAGCGGATAACGTGGACACGACTGGTGCGGGGTGACTGGATTTCTCGGGAATCGTTCGCATCATCTTGATCTCGCCCTGCCGGGGTTTGACTTGCTTCTTGCAAGATGTTGACGACGGTGGCCGTGCCATTTTGCGGTGCGCCAG
>CAZOUL010000105.1:0-2219 GCA_964583025.1 uncultured Candidatus Saccharibacteria bacterium | reverse complement strand
AATCAAGATGTTCCGTGGTTGGGAACTCGAGGCGTTCCTGCACGACTACGACTCCCAAGCCGACTACATCGTCGACAAGTATCCGAGAATCCCGGGCGTAAAAACCTACGTGATCCTCGGCAATCACGACGAATCGTTCTTGAAGAACGGCGGCGGCAATATTTGCGCCTACGTCGCAAGACGGCGGGAGGATATTGTTCACATCGGTGACTACGGAGCCTATTTGGAACTGCCGGGCGGAATGCTTGCCTATCTGCATCATGGTGCTGGCGGCGTTGCGTATGCCCGTTCGTACAAGCTCCAGAAGGCGATTGAGAACTTCTCACCCGGCAAAAAGCCGAAGCTCTACATCAGCGGCCACTACCACGTGAGCTGCCAACTTCCAGACTACCGAAACGTTTATGCGATGCACCCCGGCTGCTTCCAGTCCCAAGGTTTATTCCTGAGGCGATTGGGCGTTGCCCCGGATGTCGGCGGTTACATCGTCGAGTACAAGGTGAATCCGAACAGCGACAAGTTCGACCTGACTCGGATTCGCTCAGAGTGGGTGCCGTTCCGTTTGGAGCGCGCCAATGACTACTAGGCTCTTTTGCCTCTACTGTTTGAAGGCCAACTGCCTTTTGGCTCCGAAAGGGGTCGTCTGGCAGCGTGGCCGATGTTTCCTCTGTAAACAAGAAGGGTGGGTAACGAGACTGTGACTGACCCGGAAGGCTGGGACGCCTTGATGCGCCTGGTTGAGGGAAAGGTATCGGAAAGCCGGTACCTGAACTTTATCGAGGCGCTGGAGTTTCGACTGCAACAACTGGAGATGCGGATCAAGAACCTGGAGAACCCAGGCGAGGCAATTGATCCGTACACCATGACGGCAATTCGAGCGAGGAGGGATCAACGGTGAACGACAGTGGCTTGTCTCTCATGCGACTCAAGGTCGCGGAGCTGCAACCAATGACCCGGCGAATGAGAACGGTACCCGAAAGGGCGCTGTTTATCTACGTCGCCGGACTCTACTCAGCACCAACGCCAGCTGGCGTCCAAGAAAACGTCAAACAAGCAGCCTTGGCAGGGTTTGAAGTTATGAAGAAAGGTCACGTCCCCATCGTTCCGCACCTGATGTTCGGGGCAGGGGTCTATACTTTCTTCGAGCAAGAGATTCCCTATAAGGTGATTCTCGACGCTTGCCTCGATGTCCTGCGACGCTGTGACGCGATCCTCTTCCTTCCCAAGTGGCAGTTGAGTCACGGGGCGAGGATTGAGTATCTGACTGCGTGTGCCACCTGGCGACGACTGTACTTCGATCTCGGCGACATCCCCAGCGTGGTGGATGCTGCCGATACGAACCTTGTGTAAGGAACATGCCACCGGAGCTCGAACGTGAGCACCCCTTCGGGGAGGATGTGAGGGTAACGTCTCATCGGTGGCTCTCTTTTATTCCAATAATCATGTTGACATCTGTCTATGAGTAGGCTTATATTTGGCCAAATATATAGCTCATACGTGAGCAGAAAGGTGTTATGCCAAAGATAGAAATTGGAGGAAATAAATATCCGGCATCCATGTCAACAAGGATCCTTGCTCGATTTCTTTCCGAGGAAGAACTTGCAGACATTTACGAAAATTACTGCGAATCACGCAAAACTGCTAAGATGAGGTTTGCGGAACCAAGTCAAGCAGAGAGAGAGGCACTTAATCGGTACCGAGCAAGAGAAACCAATATCCATGATTTCTCTAAAGAGATAGCTACTGTACGGGGCGTAAGAAACCCTACCGTACGAGTCATGCGACTTCTCGACTGGGCATTCCAACAACAGCAAAATCAATAGTATATTGTTGCAACTCGCGCCGATAGTGATATAATTCTTGCAACATGCAGGAGGCGGTGGATCCGCTCATACGCATTAAGCGGTGGGTTTGGGTTCGTAGCAAATTGCATAGCGAAAACCTGAGGAGGGTGTTCCTAACACTCTGTTTCTGTATTGCTCTCGCTGCTCCTCCTGTTGCTGCTGCGCCAGGAGCCACTCCCCAGGCTGTCGATGCGGGGTTTGCCCAGAAGCCCCTCCTTACGACAACTGAGATGGGAACACCGGAGAAGGAACTGATTGCCCAAGAGGAGCGGAAACGTACCCAAAACCAGCAACGGTACGCAAAAACCAAACCCGCAGTAGTCTATTCGCCCGGCAACACGTACGTGAAGGGCCAATGCACATGGTTGATGAAGGAGC
>CAZOUL010000104.1:0-2246 GCA_964583025.1 uncultured Candidatus Saccharibacteria bacterium | reverse complement strand
TGGCGCCGGCTGGTTCGGCCGTTTCAAGCACGACTTTCCCAGGCGCGGACGGCGCGGCAACCGCGACCGCAAAGCGGGCATCTTCATCGTGGACAGTGACGGTCCCCTCGTCGGTGCTCGCCAGTGCGGTCGCTACGGCGCCACCGCTTCCGCTCGTTGCGGCGGCGTGGGTCGTCGTGGTTGATGCAGCGGTTGTGTGGCTCAAGGGAAGCGGTGAACCGGCTATCGCAGTGGCTGCGCCGGCTTGGGCTTCGGCCCAGGCTCCAGTTCCTGCATAGGTAGTAGCCGTTGCTCCGTCACGAGCTTCGGCGAGGTAAGGGATTGCGATCAGCGAGAACGCGACAAGTACGAGGAGTTGGCGCATGGAAACCTTTCTCCCTCCCCGAGTGGCAGGTTGTTCGTATCAAACAGACAGGGAGAAATCAACCGAATCGTCGGGGCAACCGCCAAACGTGAAGACGTACGCCTGTAAGGATCCCGCGGAGGGCACGAGGTCAAGAATTCCATGGCCGATCGCTCGCTGGGCACGGATGAGGCGGTGCAATCGGGGTTGTGCGAGCCGGAGCAAGGTCCTGTCGTTGCGGACGACGAGGTCGCTGCCACGTAGCTGGGTCGGTACAGGCTGGCCATTGAGCTGCACTTCGAGTTCAACTGGCTCAGGCCAGTCTGAGCCAGCGACGAGATGAACGGATACGCCAGAGAAGACAAGGGAGAGCGTGGCGCCGGGATCCGTTGGGTCATTGGCGACGTATTCCTCTGCAACTTTCCACCGGCCCCGCAAAGCAACCCCAGGCTGCTCCGCGTGCACCGGATCAACGAAGTCGACGAATGATCCTGGAACGATCCGTTGGGCGTTCTTGCGGGTGCCGCGCGCTGCCCCAAGGTAGGTATCTGGGCTCGTGGGGTAGCAGATGGTGCCAAGTTTATGGGTGTGCGGCCGATTGCTTCTCGAGGGCGTGGTTAGGCTGAGGAGGGCGAGGATCGCCCCTTCCGTTTCCTGTTCGCCCCCCTCGCCAATATGGTCATGGGTAATAATACCGCGGTGGTCGACAAGGAGGAGGCGGGGCCAGTAGCGGTTGCCGAACTGACGCCAGAGGGAATGGTCCGGATCATGGACCACGGGCCAGGTGATGCCAAGATCCCGGATCGCCCGTCGGACGGTGTCGGCTGATTTTTCGAAAGCAAATTCTGGCGCATGGATGCCGAGGATGGTCAGTCCGCTTGCTTGAAATTCGTTCCACCAACGGTTGAGGTGCGGCACGCTGCGCTGGCAACTTGCGCAGGAGGAGGTCCAAAATGCAAGTAGCACCGCCGAGTCATCGGCGACCAACTCAGCGATGGACCAGGGAGCAGTATTCAGCCATTCACCGTGCGCCAGTTCCGGCGCCGTGGTTCCAACCAGGCTCTCACGAATGTGCTTCATGGTCCCCGTTCATGGTATGTGGGCGCGGGCGACTTCGTTTGGCAATCGCCACCGCTTCGTCGAGATCATCGGTGACCGTGAAGATCTGTAAGTCGATGGGATCAATCGCCTGGAATTTTTCGAGTACCGTTTGCTCCAGCCACTTGGTCATCGGCGCCCAGAACTCGCTACCCACCAGAATCACGGGAATGCAGTCGTCGACTGAGCGGCATCCCTCGATTTTGTCGGTTTGGATGAGGGTGAGCATTTCAAAGAGCTCGTCGAGGGTGCCGAAGCCACCTGGGAAGAAGATGTAGACTTGGGAGGCGTAGGAAAGCATGACCTTCCGGGTAAAGAAGTGCTCGAATCCCTCCGATTTGGTGACATAAGGATTGATGCGTTGTTCTTGCGGTAGTTGGATGTTAATGCCAATTGATTCGACATCGGCTGCTTTTGCCCCGGCATTGGCTGCTTCCATGATGCCGGGCCCGCCTCCGGTAACAATCGCAAACCCTTCGGCGCCTAGCCGCGCGGCTAAGTCGCGGGCCAAGAAGTAGTACTTGTTATCAGGGCTCGTGCGGGCAGAGCCGAAGAAGCTCACCGTTTTGTCGAACTGCGAGAGGAAATCAAAGCCGTCGACGAACTCGGCCATGATCCGGAAAATGCGCCAGTTCGGATCATGGCGCCAATCGAAGGCCATGCCTTGCATTGCTTTTCTCATCCCGCTCCTTTGCTTCGTCTCAGTATACCTGAACACCCGGCGTTTGCTGAGCAAGAATAAGGATGTTGAGTGTAAGAAAATAAAAAAGCAGCGTGGGACGAAACACGCTGCTTTACGTGGTGC
>CAZOUL010000103.1:0-2257 GCA_964583025.1 uncultured Candidatus Saccharibacteria bacterium | reverse complement strand
ATTCTAAATACGAACGTTCTATGAATAGCGTCATAAGTCACCAAATCGAACACTCTGAAACACGCAAGGCGGATCAGACAAAAGAAACACGTGCCCACTCCAGAGCACGCATCATGGTGGAAAAACATGTCGACGCAAACGAGCAGTCTGACGAACGACGCACCACTGCCGTCATTAAGGAAAGTTCACCGGGAAAAAAAATTGTCGAGACACACGCCCATCTAGAGACCCACCCCGAGAAATCCGTGGCGCGGCACACGAGTCCCGGATCCAAGATACGTTCGGCCAATGAATATCCTACTACTTCAGAAGAGCGCACTGATCGCCAGGGCATCCAAGAGCGCGTAGGAGCACCTGGCGAAGAGAAGCAAAAGGAACCCTCAGTCCACGGGAAATCCCAGAAACACCTCACTCATGCACCGGCATTCGATGAAGTACATACTCAAGATGCAACGCATTGGCATCGGCATCAACGCATCAAAGCTCATGCAAAGACCGAACGTAACCGTCAAACGCTCGCCCAGCCTGCCGGCGAGCGAGACACGACCCGCTTGGTCCTTGAACGGTGCATCGAACGCTGGCAGCGCCGGGCAGAGTTTGAGCGCCGCAGTCTTTACTTGAGCCTTCATGGCGATGCCGAGATCCTTCGTGAACAGATTGCGCCACTCGAACGGGTCTGTGCACAGGTTGGAGACATGCTCCGAGACTATCCCGACCTCTCGCTCGAGATTACCATTGATCCGACCGGAGTCACTTTTTTCCCAACGAGCGACAATCCCTCGTCACGGGTCGAGGCAGTCCAAGTCATGCTTGGGCAGCTCTCCTCGCTCGAGATCACCCAACCGTTGGGACTGCGCCACGCCCTCAGTTTCAAAAGGAAGGACTAGTCTATGTTTGCGACCTACCAAGCCGAGCAGCCACCCGCGCTACCAGGGAGCCGAGTTGTCCTTCTGGAGCGCCTAATACGCACCCTCGAAACAGCACAAGATTCGCACGTCGTCCTCACCGCTCCTCCTGGACGAGGTCGCCGCACGCTCGCTACTCACCTCATGAATTTGAGTCGTGAGCTCGGCAGAAAGCGACGTTTTATTTTGCAGACGGATATGCTCGTAAACTCGCTCTTCGAGCCGTACGACAGCGCAGAGTTCTTTTCAGCGCTGGCTGCCCGTGAGAGATCACTGAGCCGCAGCCTGATTCTTATCCCAGAACTCAGTATTCTTACGGACGGCATTGATCGCAATGAGGTGCGGCGACTAAACCGGTTCTTCCGCGAACTTCGTTCATATGATGCTCTCTGCATTGCCGTCTCCTCGGAATTGAGTTGGCTTGAGGTGAGTGGGAAATTTTCCAACATGTCCAAACTCTTCACGAACGTACAAGTTCGAGAAATGGACGTCCAAGAGATACGCGAGGTTGTTGCTCAAAAAACTCCGAGCCTCGCCCAAGCGTCTATTGCTCTTGCTCGCCGATACCTTCCAGACCGTTCTCTTCCAGGCAGTGCACTGGAACTATGGCAAGGCGCAGAAGCGATCGCAAACCAGCGGGGCGAAACGTGCACCCCGAACCACCTGGCTGAAAGAGTCAGTGAGCTCCGGTCGCTTCCCCTCGAGGCTGTCCTTCATACAGTAAACGATCGGATAAAAAATATTCCTCGACAACTTTCAGCAAGGATTATCCGACAACAGCATGCTGTGGCGACCGTCTCAAATGTGCTGACCAGGGCGCATGCCGGACTCCGTACCCCGAGTAAGCCGGTCGCTAGTTTTCTCTTCCTTGGCCCCTCAGGCGTCGGAAAAACCGAGCTCGCCAAAGCCCTGAGTGAGCTTCTCTACCAGAGTACAGACGCCTTCCACAGAATCGATATGTCGGAGTTCTCGGAGGCACACACGGTCCAGCGCCTTGTCGGGGCACCGCCTGGCTACGTGGGCTATGAAGAAGGGGGGCAACTGACAAACCCTGTCGAGAGAGAGCCCTACTCTCTTGTTCTTTTGGATGAGATTGAGAAAGCTCACCCAAAAGTATTCGACATCTTTCTCCAAATCCTGGATGACGGTCGCCTCACTGACGGTCGAGGAAAGACAGTCGACTTTACCCAGACAATCGTCGTCGCTACAAGCAACATCGGCCTTCACGACATTGTCCGCGCCAGTGAAAACGGTGCGATCCACGACCATGAGGCGTTTCTGACCTCAACGATGCTTCCCCGGCTCATTGAGCACTTTCGGCCTGAGTTTCTTAACCGCTTCGACGCGATCAT
>CAZOUL010000102.1:0-2275 GCA_964583025.1 uncultured Candidatus Saccharibacteria bacterium | reverse complement strand
GAAAAAGGTCGGTTCGTCAGGAACTTGGGTATGAGCAGGCTCGAGCGTGTAGTCTTCTGTTAATTTCTGGCCGTTCACAAACACTGCGTCATCCTTAATGGTAACGGTTTCTCCAGGCAAGCCAATGACTCGCTTGATGTAGTTTTGGCTCGCATCCTCTGGGGATTTAAAAACCACGACATCGCCCCGGGCAGGATCCTCGAGTCGATATCCAATTTTATCGACTACGATATAGTCGGCATTGTGAAACGTCGGTTCCATGCTCCGCCCCTGAACGACGAATGGCTGGACGATGAATGACCGAACGAGAAAGGCAAGCAAGAACACTGTCACGATCGTGCGCAGTGTCTCGAAGGTCGATCCTGATGGCCGACCGGTGTACTGGGATTGTGGTTGGAGAAATGTCATACGTTGAGGTGGTGGATCCGGATGGATTCGAACCATCGACCTTTCGGATGTGAACCGAACGCTCTAACCCCTGAGCTACGGATCCTTGAGCTAACATCACCAGGGTCGCGTCTGGTGATACAATCATACCGATGTTCCAATCCTTTGCGAAGATCATCCCCCCACGACTGGCGTTGAGGGTCAGTGTCGGCGTTGCTGGTTGCGTCCTAGTGTTAGACCAGCTCAGCAAAGAATTGCTGGCCCAGCAGGCGCTGAATAGCGGACTTGCGCTTGGGCTCTTTTCTGCCAACCGGCATCTTGTTTTCGCCACGTGGATCGCCGCCGCAGTTCTCGGAGCTCACCTGTGGCATCGCTCTTGGCGGCAGCGCCCCCCAGTAATCATCGAGGCGGTCAGCTTTGGTTGTGTCGCTGGAGGAGCACTCAGTAACCTCTTCGACCGGCTTATGTTCGAAGGTGTCCGAGACGTCTTTTCACTACTTAGCATCTCAGTATTCAATATTGCAGACGCAAGTATCTGTCTTGGTGCTGTCGGGATTGCGGCCAGCTTCGCGCTGCGCCGTTAACGGGTCGGCGTTACTTCTTTCACCAACTGCTCGAACGCCTGCGGGTTACCCGTTGCCAGTTCTGATAGGACTTTTCTATTGAGATTTTTGCCAGAGGATTTCAGGTTGGCAATGAACGTCGCATAGTTCGTATCAAGCGGACGAAGCGCAGCATTCAGCCGAATAATCCAAAGACTTCTAAATGTTCGCTTCTTCACTTTGCGGTCCCGGTAGGCGTTGTGCATGGCCCGGACGCTGGCCTGCCGGGCCAGTTTGACCAGATTCTTCCGGCCGTGTCGAAAACCTTTCGTGCGGGCGAAAAGGTTTTTGTGGCGCTTGCGGACCTGGGTTCCTCGTTTGACGCGTGGCATAAATACCTCTACGAACTGTACGGCAGAAGCCGTTTAATCCGGTCAGTCTCGGCGGCGCTTAACGTTTGCATCTTGCGTGATGCTTGCTTCGTTCTGGTTGACTTGCCCCGAGTCCGATGCTGAGCGCTCATCGAGCGTACGAGAAACTGACCAGACTTCGTCTGTTTTTTGACTCGTTTCTTTAGTGATTTGTGCGTTTTGAGCTTACTCATATCGTGTTCCTAGTTTTTGAGAATTGCAGTCAGCCGACTGCCTTGCCGATCGATGCTTTCAACGGTTGCCCCGAGCGAACTGGCGAATTGCTCCATTCGCTCCTTGGCCTGGTCGGCAAAGGCATTCTCGCGACCCACCAGGCGCATGAAGAGCTTAATCCTATCGCCTTTGGCCAAAAATCGCTCGGCTCGGCGAAGCTTGGTTTGTACGTCGTGATCTTCGATCCGGAATGATAGCTTAATCTCCTTGACCTCGCCAGAGCGCTGTTGAGCCTTATGCTTACGAGCTCGCTTCTCCTGCTCGTACCGCTCCTTACCGACATCAAGCATTCGGATTACCGGGGGGGTTGCGCTGCCACTTACCTCGACGAGATCAAGACCAGCTTCTGAAGCAAGGAAGAAAGCTTGTTCACGACTCATCACCCCTAAGTTTTCCCCGGAGGTGGCGATCAGCATGACTTCCGAAGCGGTAATCGCTTCATTCACCCGTTTGTCGTTCAGGATACAGTCCTCCCGTGGCGTCTGACGGTTCGCGTGGCGAGAGTCTACCACGGCGGGTAATCACTTTCAACACCTGGGGAATGATTGTGACGGCCAATGGGGTCTTGGCAATCGACGTCCGGCCACTCATCACTGCCACGTTTCGCTCGGTCTCAAGAATAATTCGATCTCCTCGAAACTGCGAGCGAATCGTGCGGATATCCTTGCGACCGGTAAACACTTCTTTGGCTCGGGCGAGCAT
>CAZOUL010000101.1:0-2340 GCA_964583025.1 uncultured Candidatus Saccharibacteria bacterium | reverse complement strand
GAAGATCCCCCAGTATACGATGAGATTTTCTAGTGTTACTTACTTACTCCAGCTTCCTGGCAAGGATGTGTCGGCCATAGCCGAGCAGGAGAAAGAAGGGCCGCTCACCCAGGAGGAGCGGGTTGAGCTGGGCAAGAGGACTGCAGCTGCCGAACGTTGGCTTGAGTCCGCTCCCCCTGGCCAACGGATCGTATTACAGGAGGATCTTCCAGAACTGGCCCTCTCGGCCGATGGGAAGGCGTTCATTCGACAGCTCGCCAACGAGCTTTCTTCCGGTGTTGAATGGGAGGGGCGAGTGTTGCATGAAACGGTTCACCAAGTGCGAAAAGCAGTTGGAATCGAGCCCCGGCTTGCGTTCCAGGTAATTTACCAACTTTTTCTGGGACGAGATTCTGGCCCACAAGTTGGTTGGTTCTTTGCCGCTCTCGATCGCGAGTTTGTACTCGAGCGACTCAGGGAAGCGAGTCGATGAAGACGGTGCTCATTGGTACTTCCAATGCCGCCAAAGTCAGGGAAGTTAGGAAGTTCCTCAGAGACTTGGCTATCAATTGGCAGACACCGGTCGAGCTCGCAGTTGGGTTAGAGATCAAGGAAACCGGTGACACATTTGCTGAAAATGCCATCCAAAAAGCACTAGGTTTTGCGGCCCATACGGGGTTACCCGTTCTTTCTGGTGATGCTGGCTTGGTGGTTCCGGCGCTCGGCGGTTGGCCGGGCATTCACTCCCGGCGACTTAAAGACGGCCGGCCGGCGAGCGATGAAGAAATTGTTGCCTTGGTGAGGCAGAAAGTGCGCAGCTTGCCGGAATCAGAACGGCAGTACCGGTTCGTAAGCGTCTTTGCGTTTGCCCAACCCACTGGCACCGTTGACGTTGCTGAGGGGGCACATGAGGGCGAGTTGCGGTCGGAGCCGCACCCAGATCCAGCGCCTGGCATGCCGTATCGGCGTTTTTGGTATTTGCCTCAGTACGGAAAGTACTTCCTTGATTTGACAGACAAGGAGTACGATGAGATCAATCATAATGGTAGTGCGCTCGCGGGCCTGAGACCCACAATCGAGCGCTATCTCCAAGAAAAGTAGGCTGCATGCTCGATCTTGAGTTTATTCGTACCCACGCCGCAGAGGTTCGAGACGCGATCGCCAAGAAGCAAATCCCACTCGATCTCGATGAGCTACTGGCGATTGACGAGCGTCGACGGACCCTCGTTACCCAGCGGGACTCGTTATTAGCTGAGAGAAATCAGCTCTCCATTGAAGAAGCAAAAGCTCGCGGGCCCGCGATCAAAGCGACGCTTGCAACGCTCGAGCCAGAGCTTAAGGCGCTTGAGGAACAACTTGCCGAAAAGCTTCTTCTGGTGCCACAGCTGCCTTCGGCTGAAGCTCCCGTCGGTGACGAGTCGGCGAACCAGGTGATTCGGACCGTCGGCGAACCCCGGCAGTTCGACTTCGCGGTGAAAGACCACCTTACTCTCGGTAACGCGCTCGATCTTTTTGATTTCTCAGCTGGGGCCGATGTCTCAGGATTCCGGGGCTACTACCTCAAAAACGAGGCGGTGCTCTTGCACTACGGTCTCATGCAACTCGGCCTGGCCCTCATGCGTAAGCACGGGTTTACTTTGATGGTGCCACCGACGATTGTCCGCGAGTTTGCCTTAGCCGGTTCTGGCCACTTCCCATTTGGACGGGAAGAGATTTACCAGATTGGCAATGCCGCGCGGTTGAGCGATGAGAGCGACAAGGAGCCGCACTATTTGGTGGGAACAGCCGAGCCATCGCTTTTGGGCTACTACCATAACCGAACGCTCGACGCCCGAGCGTTACCCATCAAGATTTGTGGCATTTCTCAGTGTTACCGGAGCGAAGCGGGAAGCTATGGCAAAGACACCAAAGGTGTGTATCGGATTCACGAATTCATGAAAGTGGAACAAGTTGTGCTCTGTGAGGCCAGCGAAGCAAAACAGGCAGCGCTTTTTGCTGAAATGCTCGGAATCGCCGAAGAACTCTTACAGTCACTTGAGCTGCCGTATCGGATCCTCGATATCGCAACCGGAGACATGGGGGCAGGAAAAGTCCGAATGCACGATATCGAGACGTGGATGCCATCGCGCGAAGGGTATGGCGAGACGCATTCGAACTCCGCGCTTGGCGATTGGCAGGCCAGACGGTTGGGAATCCGCTACGTTGGTTCAGACGGGGCGAAGCGGTACGTCTACACGCTCAACAACACGGTGGTGGCTTCTCCTCGGATTCTCATTGCCCTTTTGGAAAACCACCAGAATGCCGATGGAAGCGTGAACGTACCTCAGCCGCTCCAGGAGTTCGGGGGGACGTCGGTGATTC
>CAZOUL010000100.1:0-2377 GCA_964583025.1 uncultured Candidatus Saccharibacteria bacterium | reverse complement strand
TGATCAAAGGGTAATACTTCCGAATCGGCCGGCGTTGCTATCTCAAGTTCGTGCCCATCGATACGCGTCGGTCGTGATTCGTACCGCAGAGTAATCGTGCCCCGCTCAATGTGTTCGCTGAGTTCGGCCTGATTTTTCTCGGTTACCGAGGCACGCAGTTTAGGCTTTCGCACCACCATCACGACCTCGTTGTCGAGCGCACACTCAAGGGCGGTCTCCACGGCGGTATTGCCCCCGCCAATTACCACGATGTGTTGATCCATCGGAATGTCGCCGTAGTCGAGCGAGTACGACAGGGCGTCACAGATGTCTTCGCCAGGGATGCCGAGTTTCTTGGGATTCTGATGCGTCCCGCTTGCTAGCACGACAAACCTCGCCGTCACTGAGCCGCCTGTGGTTGTACAGCGGTAGTATCCGTTGGACAGTTGCTCAAGCGCAGTCAGGCTGGTATGGGATTGGTACCCAAGCGCTTCTGCCTGTGTGCGCCAGCGGCGAACGAGCTCCTCGCCCCGCAGCCGGTCGGGAAAATCGAGGAGTTCTTGCGGCGGGGCAGTGTTTCGGCCATAGGCATGGTAGAACTTCTTCTGGCGCATCGTATTCCACACGAGCGACCCGGCTTCTTCCCGGTCGATGAGAAGCACGCTAAGACCGCGCTTCTTGGCCTGGAGCGCTGCTTCGAGACCAGCGGGCCCGGCTCCGGCGATGAGAAGATCGTATGCATCACTCATGAATACCTAGTAAACTACCACATATGCAGAAACGCCAGCCCACAATTGCCGTGGTTGGTGGCGGGATCGCTGGTCTCGCCGCCGCCTATGAGTTGGAAAAGTCCGGTCTCGCCGCCACGGTTTTTGAAGCTGAGGAACGAATCGGCGGCCGGATGGTGAGCGCTCGGCCCCACGACGTGACCTTCGACCAGGGAGCGGATTTCCTCTCCGAGAACTACACTACCTTGAAGCAGTTCGCGTTCGAGCTCGGAGTTCCTTGGGAGGAACGAACGGGCGGCACTCTGGTCAATAGAGTAGTCCGAGACGGCATTGCCCATCCGTATCGACTCTCCGGGCTGAGGGCGGTGTTCCGTTTACCGATGCTTACTCCGCCAGCCCGGTTCGCCCTTCTCGGCTGGCTCGTGCGTTTACAAGCCAAGCGGCGAGCGTGCGACTTCTTCCATCTTTCGAGCTCGGATCCGAGACTCGACGGGATCTCGGCTCATGAGTACCTCGAACGGTACGTCCATCCGGAGGTCGCTGTCTACGTCGCCGACGGCTTCACCTCGAGCATGCAGTTCCACCGCGCTTCAGAGATTAGTGCCGGAGCACTCGAAGCCTTCATGCACATGATGGTGAAGCCGAGTCAGCAGTTCATGGTTCGCTACACCCCACCCCGGATCGATGCCATTCCACGGGCGCTGGCTGAGCGTTGTACGATCCGATCCTCGACGGCCGTCACTGCGCTCGAACTCACGCCAAGCGGCGTGTCGCTCGTCGTCCACGGACGGGCAGAGCAGTTTGATGCGGCGGTGCTCGCTACCCCGGCAGGGGTGACCCAATCGCTCTTAGTTCATCGCTCAAAGGCGCTCGAGGCGGTGTTAGTCGGTACTCGATATGCCAAAACGATCGTGGTCGCCCTCGCAAACAGTACCGGAATTCTCCCCGGTGACGTCCACATGACCTACGTGCCTTTTGAGGAAAATCAACTCATCGGCGGGTATACGAACGAGTCATGCAAGCCTGGGGTGACCCCGAAGGGAATACGGCTCCTCAACATTTACCTTCATGAAGAAGGGGCCGAGGCACTCTGGAGCCGGACAGACGGCGACATTCTTGAACAAGTGCTTAGTCAGCTTCCAGCGGTGCTCCCGGAGGTGCGCGGGGCTGTATCTGATCTGGTGCTCCACGGCATCAAGAGATGGGAGCGGGCGATGCCAGTGTTTTCCGGCGCCCATATTGCCCGAGTCCGGGCCTACGAGCAATCACTCAATCAGAGTGACCGGATCGTTCTGGCTGGTGACTATCTCAATGCGCCTTGGACCGAGGGCGCTGCCCGTTCCGGCGTTCGAGCTGCCCGTCTGCTTGCTTCGCGGTTCGGTATGCGAGCTCAGCCCGTTCGTGATCCGGGCGAATGAGCGCCGGATCAAATACTTGTTTGCCAGTGAGAAGCTCGTAGAGGGCGATGCCGTTGCCGGTGGTGCCGTTCATCCCGGCATAACCGGCGCTGGCGTTACAGAAGTAGAAGTTCGTGAATGATGTCTTCATGCTGACCCGGCTGTTGAGCTGCTTGGGAGTCATGGTAGCTCCGTAGGCATTGCCCCGCGGCGCCCAGGCCCAGTCTTCGTTGGTGGTGGGGCTGCCGACGACTTTGACGTCGATGTATTTTT
>CAZOUL010000099.1:0-2381 GCA_964583025.1 uncultured Candidatus Saccharibacteria bacterium | reverse complement strand
GATATGACGACAACGCTGGTCCTGTCATTTGTGGCCAGCTTCTTCGTAAGCGCTGTGTTGACGCCAGCTGTGCGTCGGTTTGCCACCGAGCGACGGTTGGCCATGTCTGCCCCACGGCCGCGCGATATCCACGCTCAACCGGTACCACGGCTCGGCGGCTTGGCAGTTGTGGCAAGCGTACTTCTTGTGACGGGTGGCGTACTTCTTGCTCAGCCAGAATCGCTTCAGTTTGTGCCCGAGAAAGTTCTTGGTGTTGACCGGAATCTCCTCGGCGTTCTTTTGGGCGGCATGGTCCTGGTAGCTGTTGGATTCGTCGATGACCTTCGCGGTCTTTCGCCCGGAATAAAATTTCTTTTTCAGGCGGTCGCGGTGTCGCTTGTCGTCGCTTTCGGCGTGAAGATTCACTGGATCGCGAATCCGCTTGGAGGCGTGATCGAGCTTGGCCAGTGGAGCTATCTAGTGGTGCCGCTGTGGCTTTTAGCGATGATCAACGTCATGAATTGGTTCGATGGTTTGGACGGCCTATCGTCGGGCCTTTCGGTCATCGCCTCCGTCGCGATTATTTTTCTCGCCCTCCAGCCGGTCGTCAACCAGCCGGCAACGGCTCTCTTGGCGGCAATCGTTGCTGGCGCGGCACTGGGATTTTTACCGTACAATTGGCACCCGGCCAGGATTTTTCTTGGTGACTCGGGCTCGATGTTTCTCGGGTATATGGTCGGTGTTTTTGCGATCATTTCCGGCGCCAAGTTTGCAACTGCCGCGCTTGTGCTCGGCATTCCGATTTTCGATGCAATCTGGGTCGTTGGCCGCCGGTTACTCACCGGCCAGCCGGTCTGGCGGGCCGACAAGCTGCACCTCCACCATCGGTTTCTCGCTGCCGGTATCCATCCGCGGACGACCGTACTCATTCTCTACACCATTGCCGCAGCCTTCGCTATGATTGCCCTGTCGACGAGTACCCAGGGAAAAGTGGCTGCGCTCGGGACCCTGGTGGCTTTGATGGTTCTCGTGGGCATTGCCTTGGTCCTTAGGGCGCGGACAAGGAGGACGGCTTGAAGCAAAAGTTCATGCGTTGGCTGACAGTGGCCTTCATTGCATTGATGATTCTGGCAATGGTGGTGATTTACTCCTTGCCGGGCGTCGGGCTTTACTAATGGATACCGAAATCAACACTGAGCTCTTCGACGGCCTTCGCGACGATGAAGAGTTGCTCTTTGTCTGGCGGAAGAATCCTTGGACGATGGCCCGGCAGGGATTGCTCCTGGTTGGTTTGACCTTGATCGTGGCCGCCTCACTCCTCTTTTTCGGGGCGAGCCTGCCAACCTCACTCGCCATCGCGCTCTGGCTTATTCTTGTTCCGGTCATCGGTGGCTTCGCTTGGTATTTCTGGTCGCAGAATGCCTACGTTCTCACCAATCAGCGGCTCATCGATCTTCACTTCATTGGGTTCTTCCACCGGTCGGTTTCCGAGATCCCAATGGATATCATCCAAGACGTGACCTATGAGACCAAGGGGCCACTCCAATCGCTTTTGAATATCGGTACGGTGACCGTTCAGACCGCTTCTTACACTGAGGTGGCACTGGAGACGGTCACCAGTCCTCGCTCTATTCAGCAGACTATTCTCAAGGTTGCCCAGCAGTGGCGGGATAAGCACGGGAATGGTAGCCGGTAACAGCCAAATTCCGGTGGTCGTCAACTCGATTGCGGGCCGGCTTGATCTGGGCTCGCCAGTGAAACTTCTCCAAGTTTTGGCCGCCGAACGACACTTACCAGTCTCTGTTCATGCGCCGTCTACCATCGAAGAGATGGTGGCGATGATTCGGACGCTTCGTCGCCAACGAATCCCCAGGATCATCTGTGCCGGTGGCGATGGGACGGTCGAACTCGTCGCCAGTCAACTCGTCCAGTCTTCGGTCGAACTAGGGATCATCCCGACAGGAACCGTGAATAATTTGGCGCGCTCACTTGGTCTGCCGCTCGATCTCGGTGACGCGTTTGCCTTGGCGGTCGAAGGTCGCTCGAGAACAATCGCTGCCGGGCGGGCCGGTGACGAACTGTTCTTTGAGGCTCTCGGTGTAGGCATATTTGCGGAATCGATTGCCCGACGGACAATCCGACGAAGTATCGTAGACATTATCCGCTCCTTCTTGATTGCTCGGCGCGAGTACCAGCCCCAGTTTGTTTCCGTGCAAGTCGACGGAGTGAGCGTGGAAGGCCCGGTGCTTCAGTGCAGTGTGATGAACACCGCAACGTTGGCTGGCATGACCCTGGCTCCAGGGACCGCTCTCGATACGCCGGCCTTTCAAGTGGTGATGGTCCGCCCGCAATCGCTCTGGCGACTCTTTTGGGAATACCGCTCGCTACTTCGTGGCCAAAGG
>CAZOUL010000098.1:0-2387 GCA_964583025.1 uncultured Candidatus Saccharibacteria bacterium | reverse complement strand
CATCATGTCGCGAAAGGATGACAATCCGGGTCGTGTTGTAGACAAGAATAAATGAGAGCAGGATGGCAACGCCGGTCAGAATCCAGCCGTTTTGCCTCGTAGTTGTCGATGCCTCAACGAGACTCTCAATCACCCCCTGGTTCTCTTGATAACTGACCCGCCTGATGAGTGGTTCGTACTGGGGAGCTTCGAAGACACGCGCCACCGTACCGAGATCTTGCGGATCATGAGCGCGAATCACAATACTACGGGGCAGAGGATTGTCTTCGGGCGTGACAAGGCTCTTGACCTTCTCGGAGGCTGGACGGTTCTGAAAGATTTCGTAGGCCTGCTCTTTTGAGATGTACTCAACGGACTTGACGTCGGGACGGTTAGCAACCGTACGGCGAATGTCTTGAATCTCCTCTTCCTCAACGTCATCGTTGAAGTACACGGAGACGTCGAGCTTTTCCTGGATCCCTTCCGTCGTGTTGGTGATCACGATACTCTGGATGGCAAACACGCCCATAATGAAGAGCGTGATCCCGATCACGAGCGTCGACGCGAACGACAGCCAGCCGTTACGCCAAAAGTTCAGGGCTCCGAGCCTCAGTACCCGGCTCAATCCGCGCAGACTCATGACGCCTCTCCCGTATCAAGGTCTTCAACTGACACGTATCGGCCGACCTTCTCGTCCGAGACAATCCGGCCGTGCTCTACGACGACAACGCGGCGGCGCAGCTTGTCAACGACTTCCTTGTTATGAGTGGCGAGGATGACCGTTGTCCCACTGCGGTTGATCCGCTCAAGGAGGTCGACAATCTCCCACGTCGTCGTCGGATCGAGGTTGCCGGTCGGCTCGTCGGCAATGAGGATCCGCGGCGAGTGGATCATCGCCCGGGCAATAGCTACCCGCTGCTTCTCTCCACCGGACAACTCATTCGGATAGTTCTCGCTCTTGTCGGCAAGGCCAACCATGGTCAGAATCTTTGGCACTCGCTCGGCGATATCAGCGTTCGTGGCGTCTGAAACCTCGAGAGCAAACGCGATGTTCTCGGCCACAGTTTTGGCCGGCAAGAGCTTGAAATCCTGGAAGACCACCCCGATTTTCCTTCGGTAAAACGGTAATTCGCGCGAGCGGAGCTGGGTAATATCGCGCTGAGCAACCATAATCTTGCCTTGATCTGGCCGATCTTCGGCGATGAGTAACCTGATCAGCGTACTCTTGCCAGCCCCAGAAGCGCCAACGAGGATCACGAACTCACTCTTCGCAATCGCCAGACTCACGTCATCGAGGGCGAGAATGCGCTGCCTTGGATTCGACGCCCGGCTGTAGGACTTCGTGACGTTACGAATATCAATCATCGACGCCCCTCCCGGAGCTCTTCGTGTTCCTGATCCTACCAGAAAATTCCTGGAGTTTCATTGCCTGCTGCTACTCGGCCGCTCAAGCAATACCACGGCCAGGCACAAGATACAAACTCAGCCGCTCCGGCGCTCGGCCAACCAACGCGCAAACTGCCGCGCCGTCTTGGTATTGATGATATCGCCCTTCTCGAGCCACCCCCGCCGGGCGACCGAGACGCCATACTCCATAAGATCGAAATGCTCGGGCCGATGCGCATCGGTTGCGATGGAAAACTGGACACCGTATTCCTTCGCCGCCTGGACCCGGGTATCGGCGAGATCGAGCCGATCGGGGAACGCATTGATTTCCAAGAGGGTACCGGTCTGGGCCGCCGCTCGATAGATGGCGTCCCAATCGAGCGAGAGGCCGTCACGCGAAAGCAGCTTCCGACCTTCCGGATGGCCCAGGCAATCGACGTACGGATGCTTGATCGCCCGCACGACACGACGGGTCGCGTCGCGTGACGGCTGGCGGAAGCTTGAGTGTACGGAAGCGATCACGAAATCGAGGGAAGCCAGCAAGTCGTCAGAAACATCAAGACTGCCATCTGGTCGGATGTTGACCTCAACGCCAGTAAACACTCGCAGGCCTTTCGGGGCATACTGACGATCGAGCCGCCGGATAGCATCCCGATGCTTGGCAAGTTCGAGCTCAGTAAGTCCGCGACCAGCTCCCTGAGAGTGGTCGGTAACGGCAATGTAGTCGTATCCATAGGCGTGGGCCGCCTGGACCATCTGTTCAAGTGACGCCTGGCCATCGCTGGCAGTGGTATGCATGTGGAGATTGCCCCGAATATTTCTGAGCGTGACGAGGTGGGGGAGCGCATGCTCCCGCGCCGCCTCGACTTCTCCTCGGTTCTCTCTGAGCTCTGGCGGCGGGCAGTCCATGCCGAGCGCCTGATAAAATGCCTCCTCAGTGGCAAAATGGCGCGTCTTGCCGGTTCGGTCAGAGGTGATGCCATCTTCGGAGAGCGAGAGTCCCCGACTACCAGCCCATGTCC
>CAZOUL010000097.1:0-2398 GCA_964583025.1 uncultured Candidatus Saccharibacteria bacterium | reverse complement strand
TAGCCCCATCAGATGGACTGCTTTGCCTTGGTTGGCCGCTTGACGTATCGCTCCTTGCAGCACGTGGTTTTCATAGAACAAACCGGTCTCAATCGCCAGGTCGAGCTCGGAGAGGTCGTCATTGACAATCCGGCCAGTGCCAATCGAGACGTGGCCGATTTCTGAGGAACCGACCTTACCGCTCGGCCCCGTCACCAGCTTGTACGACTGGAGGATCGTGTGCGGGTAGTACTTCCAGAGGTACTCGAAAGTCGGTGGGTTTGCGCTCACGATCGGGTTGCCGGCCCAGCCAGAAGAGAGTCCCGAGCCGTCGAGAATCAGGAGCACGACCGGACGCAATTTCTCGTTGACATCAGTCATTCCGGGTCGCGCCACAGCCCTCCTTTGCTCCTACCGCCAACTACTGGAACCGCTTGAGCACTGGTACGAGGCTTTGGCCCGTCATTGTGCCCGGTTTGGCAATGCCCAAGAGGTCGAGCACGGTCGGGGCAACGTCGGCGAGAATACCAACATCACCGGTACTCATGAAACGCATCTTGACATCGCCCCCGAGCGGCTTGTGCCGGTACTTCGGGTGGACGAGCAGCAAGGGAACCGGGTTGGCGGTGTGTTCTTTGTCGATGTCGCCGGTGTCCGGATGGATGAGCTGTTCGACGTTCCCGTGGTCGGCTGTGATGAGCAGCATGTCCTCACGGCTCTCAACCGCTTGGGCAATCTGGCCGATCGCCGTATCTAGAGTTTGGATTCCGGCAATGGACTGTTCGAGGTTTCCCGTATGGCCGACCATGTCGCCGTTGGCGAAGTTCGCGATCGCCACATCAAAGCCGTCGGCATCGTAGGCTTCGAGCAAGGTCTGAGCAATTTCCGGCGTCGACATGCCCGGCGCCTCGTCGTAGGTGGCGACTTTCTTCGATTCAACGAGCAGCCGCTTCTCACCGGCAAACTCCTCCTCGCGACCACCATTGAAGAAGTAGGTGACGTGGGCATACTTCTCGGTTTCAGCGAGGTGGAGCTGGCGGAGGTTGGCCTGGGAGAGCGTTTCGGCGAGGGTGCTTTCGAGCGGCGGCTCGGGAAAAGCAATGTCGGTGCTGACAAGCTCCACTCCGTATTCAGAAAAGGTGACGAAAGAGATGGCCAGCGGCTCGCGGGTAAAACCGCTGAACTCCTGGCCGGCGAGCGCCAGTGACAGTTGCCGGGCCCGATCGGGCCGGTAATTCGTAAAGACAACGACATCGTTATTCTTAATTCTCAGGTCGGGATTCCCCGGATCGATCGCGGTCGGGCTCAGAAACTCGTCGGTCTCATTCCGCCCGTAGGCAGCGGCGAGCGCCTCCTGAACGTTCGCCGCATTCTGGCCAACGCCCCTGACCATCGCGTCGTAGGCGGCCTGGGTGCGGTCCCAACGCCGGTCGCGATCCATGGCGTAGTATCGGCCGGTGAGGGTAGCGAACTTCGCGCCGGCCTGGCGGGCAATCTCCTCGAGTTTGGGAAAGAACTTCTGGAACGACTTCGGGGTGGCGTCGCGGCCGTCGGCGATGAGGTGGAGGGCGACCTTCGGCAGCTTCTCCCGCCGCGCCAGCTCGATCAGGGCAATCAGGTGCTCGACGTGGCCGTGGACGCCGCCGGGCGAGACAATGCCGATCGCGTGGAAGGTAGCGTTTGTCTCCTTGGCTTTCCGGGCAGCTGCAAGCAGGGTCTCATTCTGGTAGAACGACCCGTCCTTAATCGCCTGGGTGATCCGGGTTGATTCTTGCAGAACCACTTGGCCGGCACCCAGATTCGAGTGGCCAACTTCGGAGTTGCCCATCTCCCCCCACTGCAACCCGACCTCGACCCCATGGGCTCGCAGGGCGGTGTAGGGATAATGGGCCACCAACCGGTCGAGGTTCGGCGTGGTCGCTTTGTAGATGGCGTTCCCGGCCGTGGCCGGCGACAAACCGAAACCGTCGAGAACCAGTAGGATAAGTTTTTTTCTGTCTGCCATAATTCCCTTCACGTGAAGCCGCTAGCCTGCACAGCCAGGCGCGGCTCAGCCGAGGAGTTCTTCCTCAATCCTGAGGAGCTGGTTGTACTTGGCGACCCGCTCGCCTCGGCTCGGCGCGCCGGTCTTCATGAACTCGGCACCGGTTCCAACGGCCAGATCGGCGATAAAGCTCGACTCAGTTTCTCCTGAACGGTGGGAAATGACCCGCTTCAATCCCGCTTCTTCGGCAAGCCGCATCGTCTGGAATGTTTCGGTGAGGGTGCCGATCTGATCAGGCTTAATGATCACGGCATTACTTGCTTTCCGCTCGATTCCTTCCTTGAGCCGCTTGGGGTGCGTTGTATAGAGATCGTCGCGGACCACCATCACCGACCCGCCAATGCGGTCGGCGACATCTGTCCAGCGCTGCCAATC
>CAZOUL010000096.1:0-2453 GCA_964583025.1 uncultured Candidatus Saccharibacteria bacterium | reverse complement strand
CTAAGCGGGAAGCCGGCCCCAAGATAAGGATTCTTTAAGACCCCTGGGAGACTACCAGGTTGATAGGCCCGAGGTGGAAAGCGAGTGATCGCCGGAGCCGTAGGGTACTAATGGTCGCTTTCCGAAAAACCACAGAGTCGTGGAGAAGCTTCCTCGTCATTTACTCACCCGATGTGTCCACCGTGCTGGTGGCCGTTGAGCGGGGGATACACCCGTTCCCATTCCGAACACGGAAGTTAAGCCCCGCATCGCCGATGATACTGCGACCGCAGGGTCGTGGGACAGTAGGTCGCCGCCGGCACAGTGGACAGATCGTAAAAAGAACACCGCCTGGTGTTCTTTTTGGTGCTTCGAGTGATCTGGTACAGTACAGATACACGACTATAAAGGAGGATGCATGCACTGGATCACGCTTATTCTCGGCATTTGGGTGTTCATCTCGCCATGGCTCTTAGGGTTTAGTGGTCACGCCGCTGGTCTCTGGAGCAATGTCGTCGTTGGGTTGATTCTGGTCGTCGTGTCGATCTACGGGTTGTCGAACACCGAGTCGTAATCAATCTGTGGCAGTGAGTATGGGCACCTAGCAGTGAGCGTGATCTCCCTGCCAAATACTCAATACCCGGTGCTCTTGTGAGAATAATCGCTGATTTTCACATCCATTCCCGCTTCGCCCGAGCCTGTTCGAAGTCGCTCACTCTGCCGACGATTGCTTCCTGGTGTCAAGTCAAAGGGATTGATCTCGTCGGCACCGCCGACTTCACCCACCCGGTCTGGCTGGCAGAAATCCGTAAGCAGCTCAGGGAAGTGGGCAATGGCATCTATGCCCTGAGAGACGGGGTTGGTTCATCGCTTCCATACCCGATTCCTGGTGTCCGACCGGTCCGGTTCCTTTTGACCCACGAGATCGCCACCATCTGGCGACAAGGGGACAAGCTTCGGCGGATGCACACGGTCTTGGTGGCGCCGAGCCTGGAGGCGGCAATCGCCCTGACCAATGATCTGGCCCCGGTGGCAAAGCTGGGCGCCGACGGCCGGCCAATTTTGGGAATGAGTGCCCGCGAGCTGGCCGAACGAGCGTGGGCGGTGGATGAGCGTATGCTCGTGATTCCAGCCCACGCCTGGACGCCGTGGTTTGCAGTTTTTGGCTCCCAATCCGGCTTTGATTCTCTTGAGGAGTGTTTCGGTGATCTCACGGATCGGATCTTGGCCGTAGAGACTGGTTTGTCCTCAGACCCGCCGATGAATTGGCAACTCTCCTCGCTCGACACCGTTGCCCTCATTTCAACCTCGGACGCCCACTCACCTGACAATTTGGGCCGTGAAGCAACGGTATTTCACATTGAAGACGAGCTCAGCTTCGACCTCATCGCCCGAATGATCCGTGAGGCGGCGCCGTTGGCACGGCAAAAAATGAGCGACGAAAGAAGAGAAACAAACTACTTAGATTACACCATTGAATTCTTTCCGGAGGAGGGGAAGTACCACCACGATGGTCATCGGCTTTGCGGGGTAAACTGGGCGCCAGCAGAGCGCAAGCGCCACGACGACCTTTGTACCAGTTGTGGGAAGCCCGTTACAGTTGGGGTGCTCTCGCGCGTCGACGAGCTCGCTGACCGCCCCCATGGGTTCCGGCCGCTCGGGGCACCTGGGTACCGTTATATTATCCCGATCCGAGATATCCTTGCCGCCCAACTCGGCATCGGGAAGAAAACCAAGACCGTTGATCGGCTCTATCGCCAGCTTGTGAGTGCGCTCGGCCCCGAGTTTGACCTCTTGCTCGACCGTGAGGTTGCGCAGATTGCCCAGGCCGCCTCGCAGGATTTTGCTGATGTGGTAGCTGCGATGCGATCGGGTGACATCACAATGAAGCCTGGCTATGATGGGGTGTACGGCGTGCTTGAGCTGCCAGGGCAAGCACCAACGCAGCACTCGATGTTTCAAGTGGAGGTAGGATGAACGAACGCGGCTCAACGATCGCGATCATCACCGGCGCGACAGTGTTAGTGTTAGTGCTTGTAATCGGCATCGTCGTTGGCATTCCCAAGCAAACCGAGGAAGTAGTACGGGCAGGATCGATTGAGCTTGAGCTCGCTCCAGGCGATGAGTCGTTTTTAGATCAAGTGAACCGGTCGCAGGATCCCCAAGCGCCCAACCCTGCCTTTGGTGGCTCGAGCATCGAGCAAGCGCCCAGCCTGGGTACCGACGAGTGGCTCAGAATTCTCGAAGGGGAGCTTGAGTAACGGTAATACGGTATTCTGTAGGCCGTTACAGAATACGGATTATGACTGATAAGACCCATCAATTGATTGGCCTGACGGCGGCGACCGCCACGTTCTTCTTTCTCTCTCCTGGCCAGTCGGTGACTGCTGGCATTGCCGGGACCCTCATCATCGGTTCGTTCGTTGGCTCGATCCTGCCCGACATCGACCAGCCCTCCTCAAACTTCTGGGATG
>CAZOUL010000095.1:0-2476 GCA_964583025.1 uncultured Candidatus Saccharibacteria bacterium | reverse complement strand
CCAGGAGCGTCCAGAAGAGCGGGCTGAACTCGGCGTTGGTTGGGTCGAGGAGTGTTTCCATACTTAAATTATACCGAGAAGGGTTCCTGGCGTATAGTAGAACAAAGGAGGTCGTATGGCACCACTCAATGAACTGCTCTCGCTGGCCGGAAAGACCGCGGTTGTCACCGGCGGGGCGATGGGGATCGGCGAAGGGATTGCCGCCCGACTGGCCGAAGCCGGGGCGAAGGTGCTCATTGCTGACATGGACGAGGAGGCCGGCCAGGCCGTGGCCGAACGGATCGGTGGCTCGTTCTTTCAGGTTGACGTTTCTGACGAGGCCCAGGTCCAGGCGATGGTGGCGGCAGCAGCGGAGCGCCACGGCGGGCTCGACATCCTGGTCAACAACGCCGGGATTTACCCGAACGATCCCTTGCACGAGATGACCCTCGAAGAGTTCGAACGCGTCATCCACGTCAACCTCCGGAGCGTCTACCTAGCCACCAAGTTCGGCTCGGCCCAGATGATTGCGGCCGGCCGGGGTGGCCGGATCATCAACATTACCTCGATCGACGCCCTTCACCCCTCAATGGTGGGGCTGGCCCACTACGATGCCAGCAAGCACGGGGTCTGGGGTTTTACCAAGAACGTCGCCTTGGAGTTAGCAGCCCATAAGATTTGGGTCAACGCGATTGCTCCGGGCGGGATCAGTACCCCGGGCGTAGCCAGGCAGTCCGGCGGAGCGAGCGAAGAGGCGGTCAAGGCCTTCCAGGAGAAGATCCCGATGGGCCGGTTCGGCGAACCCGATGACATCGGCAAGGCTGCCCTGTTCTTGGCGTCCGAACTGTGCAGCTACATGACCGGCGCCCAGATCGTAGTCGACGGCGGCGTCTTGCTGAGATAACGGAGCGCTTATGCACGGCTACCTAGGAGACATTGAAGAGGAGACGCTTGCGAATACGGATTACCGCCGGGTGCTGTATACTGCCCAGCACACCCAGCTGGTACTTATGAGCTTGGAGCCAGGCGAAGAGATTGGCAACGAGGTCCACGAACTAGCGCAATTTATCCGGATCGAGCAAGGCCGGGCGAAGGTCAGCCTGGAGAACGGCGACATTGAAGAAGAGTTAGGCGATGGGGGAGCGGTGCTCATTCCAGCCGGCACCTGGCATAACGTCACTAACGTTGGCGAAGAAGCGCTGAAACTCTACACGCTCTATTCGCCGCCGGAGCATAAAGACCAAATCGTTCAGCCGACGAAAGACGATGAAACCGAGGAGCACTTCGATGGCCAAACCACCGAATAAGGTTACCCAAGGAGCCGTAGCAATTCTTTTGCTTCTGAACGGGATTGCCGCCCTCTGGGGCGGCGGAGCGCTGGTGGCCGACCCGAGCGGCTCATCTTTGGGGCTTTCCAGCGACTGGCTCGTATCAGGCCCGTTCGTTGATTACGCGATTCCCGGTCTCATCCTCTTTATCGTGCTTGGCATTGGCAGTGTGGTGGATGCTGCCGCGGCGCTCCTCGGGTGGCACTGGTGGCCAAAAGGCTGAGCCGTGATCGGTGCCGGCATTGTGGTCTGGATTGGTGTACAGATGGCGGTACTTGCGATGTTCCACGTGTTTCAGTTGATCGTCGGACTCATTGGCGCTGGGGCGCTTTTCGTTGGGCTCGGTGCCTGGCGGACCGCCCGTTAGTTTCCAGGCGGTACTGCATCGAGCGAGGTGAGGAGCTCGGTGGGGTCGACCCACTCGCTGAGGGTTGATTGGCTTTGGACGTAGCCGCGGACGTCGATGTCGGTGCCGCGGCGGATCGCGAAGTGGAGATGCTTGCGCTCGTTGCTGGTTTCGGCTGAGCAGTGGGCGCCGAGAACAGCAATCTCTTGGTTGACGGCCACGGTATCGCCAGGTGAGAGGGCGGTGCTTGCAAGGTCGACATGGCCGTAGTAGGCGGTGTACGCGGCACCGCCCAGCTCGTGTTCGATCACGATCAGGCCGCCGTACCCGCTCACCGACCGGACTTGGCGGACCGTGCCATCGGCAATGGCGTAGACTGGGATTTCGGCCGCGAGGTCTGCGCTTCCGGTCGCTTCCAGGTCATCACCGGTGTGGAGGCCCTCGAACGGGGCGCCGCAGGACAAGCCCTGTCGGTCGGCGGCCGTGACACGTTGGCCATAGCCGCGAACGGTAATGCGGGTTTCGTACTCGGTCATGGGATAGACCAGGGTTGGCGCTGGCTCCGGTTCGGCCGGCGGTTCTGTAGAAGTCGGCTCAGGAGCCGGGTTGTTTCCTTGGTCTTCCTCGGATTCTTCGGTAGCTGGGGCCGGGCTCGTGTCAGGCCGGACGGACCAGATCCCCCAGCCAATGAGCCCGAGGCCACACGCAACGAGGAGGAGGCGGACCAACCAGTGCATACTGGTAGTCTACCAGCCGGGCGCTGGGGCGTGTACTCTGGGATCACGATGCACGAGACAATCCGCGCCTACGGCGTCATCCCATT
>CAZOUL010000094.1:0-2511 GCA_964583025.1 uncultured Candidatus Saccharibacteria bacterium | reverse complement strand
CTTGTTGCTGACCCGCTGCTGGCTGCGTTCTTTCCAGAGCCTTCGGAAGCTGCTGAAGCACTCAAGATTCTGATCTGGGCATTCGGTTTTTCGGCACTGGCGAGCACATTCATCTACTTGGTGCTTGGCCTAGGAGAACAGCGACGGCTCATTCGCCCCTACCTCGTCGTGACGATCGCAAACGTCGTGCTCAATCTCCTCCTAATCCCACTCCTCGGTTTTCGGGGAGCGGCGTACTCGACAATTCTCTCTGAGCTGCTGCTGGTGTTGACTGGTTGGTGGGTGACTCGCCAACTTGGGGTTCTGAAGGATCCGATTAGCCCGCTCACGTATCGGGCATGGGTCGCCGCGTTCTTAATGGGAGGAATCGTCTTCTTGGTGCCTGAGGTGCTAGCGCTCCAGGTGGTTGTTGGGCTGGTAGCATACCCGCTTATCCTCTGGGCACTGGGCGGCATTGATCGTGTGGCGCTCGCCCGGGTGGTGCATCATGGCTAGTACGGTGACGGTCGTGATTTGTACTTTGAATCGGGCCGAGATTCTCACTCAGACGCTTGAGGATCTCTGGCAGCTGCCAACCCAACCGGATGAAGTCTTGGTAGTAGACCAGACCGACGAACTGCCGACCGCGATGCGAGCGTACTACGATCGCCATCGAGACCGGCTGCTGGTGATCCGAATGGATACCAAGGGGCTCGGCCAGGCCCGCAATCGGGCGATCAAGGAGGCGACCGGAGACATCATCCTGTTCATCGACGACGACGTCCGCCTGCAGGCCGACCTGGTCGCCGAGCACAGGAAGCACTTCGATGATCCAACCGTCGGGGCGGTCGTCGGTCGGGTTGACGATGCCACCGGCGATCCGCCCTCCTGCGGCGGCCGGGTCAACTGGTATGGGCGGGTGAGGGTTGACCGGGACGTCAGCCGCGTCCATCCAGTCGAGTCCCTGTCCGGCGGCAATATGTCGATCCGACTCGACGTTGCTCGGTCACTCGGCGGATTCTGGGAGCTTCGGGAGAACCTCGTCCAGCTGAGAGAAGAGACTGATATGGCGCTTCGCATTCAGCGAGACGGCTACCAAGTGATCTGCGAGCCGGCCGCTTCGCTTCTCCACTTGGCGTACAAGAGCGGCGGGACCCGGTCATCAATCGATCGGATCCGTTGGTACGAAGACTACTTTTTCGCTGAGTTTCGCTACTTTTTCCGGAACTTTCCCAAGTGGAAGCTGCCGTTCTACATCGTGGGAATGGGCCGGCCGATCTTGGCCTGTGGGGTCTACTATGGCCGGCTGAGGCCGCGAGCCTTGGCCGCTCCATGGAAGGCGTTGAGGCGGGCATGGCAGTAGCTCGCCAATTGCCGCTCACCGTCGGGATCCTGGCCAAGAACGAGGCCGAGGATTTGCCGGGGTGTCTCGCCCAGGTTCGCTTTGCGCGCGAGGTGGTCGTCCTCGTCGATGAGGCGTCAGCGGACGGGACCGAGGCGATTGCCCGGGCGGCTGGTGCGAGAGTCCTTCGCCAGCCACTCCGCTCATTCGCCGCAGCCCGGAACACCATCCTTGGGGCGGCCAGCAATGATTGGGTCCTCTTTCTCGATGCCGATGAACGGTTAACTCCCGAGCTCACTGCCTCGATAACGGCGACGGTCAGAAAAGACGCCTGCCAAGGTGCCGAACTCTTGCGCCAAGACGTCTTCCTCGGAAAGCGCCTCCGCCACGGCGACGCCAGCGGCTGGTTTCTCCGGCTCGGCACAAAGACCGCCGGCCGGTGGGAGCGGCCGGTCCACGAGGTCTGGCGTATTGACGGGTCGGTGATTCAGCTGGATGGAGTACTCCTCCACTACGCCCACAAGAGCGTGGCCGAGTACCTCAAGAAGATGGAGTTCTATACCGATCTCGACGCCCAGTCGAGCGAGCCCTCGGCCGGTTTCTGGCAGTTCCTCGTCTATCCGATTGCCAAGTTCTTCAAGGTGTATTTCTTGCAAGGCGGCATTCTCGATGGCTGGCCGGGCTTAGTCTTTGCACTCCTCAATGCCCGCTACTCCTACACCAAGCGCCTCAAGCTCTACCGGGCAGCTCGCCGTGCCTAACCGTCAGGCTTGGCTTATCGTCGGGGTGCTCGGCCTCGGCCTCCTGGTCGCCTATGTGCCGCAACTTCTCCATCAATTCCCGGTTCCAGTAGGCGGAGACAGCTACTCGCACCTTCAGACCGCCGAAAGACTCCTATTCAGCGATTTCAAGGGTGCATTTGAAAAGTACCCCCCGTTGTTTCACGCTCTGCCGGCATTGGTGAGTGTCGTAACTGGTGCCGAATTGGTGACAAGCTTTGCTTGGGCAACTCCACTCATTCTCTTCCTCGCGGCCGTCTCCCTCGACTATGTGACCTGGCGTTGGCTCAAGTCCTGGCCGGCAGCCCTAGTGGCGTTCGGACTGAGTCTCTTGGTAACCCTCCAACCCTTCCAAATTTGGCAAGACGGCGGGTGTCCCAACGTCCTTGCCTCCTACGTTTTCTTGCCAAT
>CAZOUL010000093.1:0-2525 GCA_964583025.1 uncultured Candidatus Saccharibacteria bacterium | reverse complement strand
GATTGGCATTGTCAGCGACACATTGCGTAATGGCGAGAAAGAAAGGAGATCTCATGGCAGACCGACACTGGGGAGGGAGCGCAGGGGCAGGAGCCGTCTACGGACTCGGCTTCCTTGGAGCACTCGTCTACTCTATCGTCCACGCAGAGACGGTACTCGGTTTTCTCCTGGGCCTCATCCAGGCGATTCTTTGGCCGGCGTTTCTCGTGTACCGCGTACTTGGGTTCTTGGGCTAAGACCCAGTTATATCCCTGTTTCAGCGAGAATTCTTGCCACGGTATCTTCAAGGGTTGAGTCCTCGGAAATAATTCGTTCTTTCGGACTACCGAGGTAGTCGTCTTTGCGAAACCAGCGTCGCATCTCCTGCTCACCGAACTCATGGGCATTGGTTTTCGTCGTGTGTCGGCGGAACGTTTCCTCGAGTGACACGTCGAAATAGTACGGATACGACGAACCTGGGTGCCAAGCAATGAGCGACCGGAGCATTTCGCCGTATCGCTCGGCAACGAAGATTCCTTCGAGCACCACGTGGTACCCATGCGTGAGGCAGAAGCGGGCGGTCTGGTCGATGAGCGAAATGTTGGTGCCGCCAGGCACGTCTTTCTCCTTGAGCATCTTCCGCCGCAAGTAGTCTTGCTCAAGGAGCGCGGTCTTCGAGCGGGCCCTCAGTTGCAATGCTTGGGCCGTTGAGGTTTTTCCGGATCCTGACTGGCCGCGGAGAATGATGAGACTCGTCAGGGCTAGAGCGTTTGCCACGTGGTCCACCCTGGTTTGGCTTCGCCCTCGCGGGTCAGGAGGCCGATGCTTGCAAACGGCTCAGGAAGATCTTGGTCGAAGAGGAATGGCCAGATGATTACTTGGGGAGAAAGCGGCTCGCTCAGCGTGTGGAAGCGCTCGATGAACGCAACCTGTTCTTCTGGGTTGCTCTCCCAGCCAGGAGCCACAGTTTGGCTCGGCCACCCTACTTCGGTGAATGCCACTGCCTTCTCGGTGTGTACCATGATCTCTCGATAGTAGTCGTCGGGAATTTCGGCGGGTGTTTGGTAGACAAGGTAGGGATAGGTGGTGAAAGCGACGACGTCGGCAGCCGGGAACTTACTCAGAAGGTGCCAGGAAGCCGCGGTAGGATCATGCGTTCCGCCAAAGAGCCCGCCCTGGAGCCCGCGGAGCCGTTCGAGTTGAAAGACCGTGAACACCTGAGTGCGAGGAGATGCCGCTTTGATCGCCCGAGCGGACTGGTCAAACAGCTCAACAAACCGCTCAAAATCCTCGGGCGAGTGTTCGGCGAGGAGGTTGGCCTCGATACCCAGGCCGAAGAAGTCCGGTTGGTGCTCCCGCGCGTACGCTTCAGCGTCCGAGCGGGAGCGCTCCATCTGTTCGTCGGTGAGCGGGCGGAGGAGGGAAAACTCGCCGGGTTGGAAGCCACTCGTAAAGACCGTGGCAATCATCACCGGCAGAAGCCCGTGTTCTTTGGCAAGCCGCGTGATTGCCTGAGCCCCAGACCCATCCGTCCCGAGCTCTTCCCAATCGCCGGCCCAGGTGAGGGCCCCGCCGGCTTCCTTGGCTCTTGAGAAGAACTCGGCGAAGTCTGGTGCTTGATAACTCTTCGGTGAGACGCTGACGCCGAAGATCGTTGTTGATTGGGTATCAGGGGTTGCAGTTGGCTGGGGAGTGTCCGTGTCGTTTGTTCGTACGGCCAAGCTGACGAGGCCAACAATCCCAAGGACTGCGAGCCCGATGCAGCCGATCCGTAGGATTGGAGGCCTCATCACACTCTACTGAGACGAGTGCTTCTTTTTCACGCCACTGCCCTTGGTGCGTTTGCCATAGGTGTCGAGACCTTGCTCGTAGAGCTTGATGTATTCATCAACCGGGAACCTCGCGATGAGTTTACCAATGAGATCAAGGGGTAGGTCGTCGGCGGATTTGAACCGGAGACAAGATTTACCCATGTCGAGTTTTTTCCCAGATTTTTTGTACTCATCCTTGAACCACTGCTCCGTGGCCGGATCGCTATACACGGCCATAAGGTAGAGGGCGTTGTAGTTTTTCTGCGCCGCCAGCGCTGCCGGCCCGATCGGCTGTTTGTTGTAGGTATTCGGATAGCGCGACAGCGGAATTGCGTAGCCGATCATGCCCCAGTAGATCGATTCCACGTATCCTTTCGGCAAATTCTTGAGGATGACGTTGCGGACGGTCTCGATGTCTTTGCGCCTGTCCTCGGGCAGTGAGGCAAGGTACTCCTGGACGGTTGCGGCGTTACTTTGCATACAGCTCCTTCCATTGTGCGTTTCTTCCTCCTGTGAGGTGGCCTGCCTGCCTACTGCGATCGGTTGAACCAGCGCTCTTCGACATAGCCGACCCCGAAGAGAATCAGGACGAGGAGCGCTGCAAGGAGTATGCCGAGTTCGTACCAACCAATCCCTGCCACGATGCCGAGTCCGGCGGTAAATAGGATCGAAGCCGCAGTGGTGAGATTGTAGATTTTATTCCCTTCGTCGCTCTTTAGGACGGTGCCCGAGCCG
>CAZOUL010000092.1:0-2622 GCA_964583025.1 uncultured Candidatus Saccharibacteria bacterium | reverse complement strand
GCGCACGTGAACTTGCGCCGTTCCTGGCTTGCACCGTAACCACGAACGACTGGCAGGACTACGTGACCGCCGCCAAGGCCGACAAAAAGAAGTTGTTTGGGCGGGAGGGATTGGTATCAGCTACGGACCCCTTACGTCAGTCCTACGAGCGGCTCTTCGCCGACTCCCTCACGGCAAGACAAATGTGGCGGATAGTCCAAATCGGCCGAGTGGTCGTAGAGAAGGTCCGCGCCCGTGCGACCGCCGAGGGTGATCCCGCCGGCTTGCCAGCGGGGACGCTCCCTGCACGGGAGATTCTCAATCACGGCGCCTGGCTGGTTCTACACGTCATCTTCATCCGCCTTCAGTTGCAGAACGGGCCGACGCTGGCATTGACCCAGGATGAACTGACAGCGATTTCGCGCGAGGTCGATCTTGTTTGCGAGCGTCTTGTGAGTTCTGTCCAGGGCGAGCAATGGAACAAGCAGGCGCGCAGCATCTTTGAGAACAAAACGGACTGTCGAACCGTGAAAGGCCGTTTGATGGCGGCCTTGGCGCAGCATGGTCAGGGGGGAAATCTATAATGCAAGCGAACATCAAAGGTCTGGTGGATCGACTGGAGCTTTCCCAGGCCAAAGCAATGATGCCTCTTTACGAGGCTGTCTCGAATGCCGTCGATGCAATCGAAGAGCATCGAGACGGCTTCAGCAATCATTCGATTCGCATCCGGCTGGTGGCCTCCAATGATCTTGCCCATCAAGCCGGGGATGGAACTCTGGTCGTGGATGGCTTCGATGTCGTGGATGATGGTGTCGGCTTCAACGACAAGAACCTGGCCTCGTTCCAAGAAGCTCACACGCTGTCCAAGGTGAAGGTTGGAGGTCGAGGTGTCGGCCGCTTCACCTTCCTAAAAGTCTTTTCGTCTGTGCACATCCGCAGCGTCTTCAAAAGCGATGGGAAAGCTTTGCTGCGCCAGTTCGACTTCAGCATCGAAGATGAACTGAAGGGGGCAGACGTCACGTCGGAAGTCCACGAAGCTTGCGGCACACAAACCTCCTTGCGCGGCATGGACGACAAGTTCCGTGCTGGATGGCCCACCAACCCCGAGACCATCGCCGAACGCATCATTGCGCACTTCCTGATCCGGTTTGCGGCGCGCTCCTGCCCTCCGATGACTCTGGAATCTCCGGGACACGCTCCGATTGACTTGCACGCTCTTTTTCAGTCAACAGTGCTGGCGCACATCCAAGAACAGTTCTTCGAGGTTTCGGGGCATACATTTGCCTTGCAGGCATATCGTCACCGAGACGGACGCTCGCGCCACGAACTCAACTTGTGTGCGAATGGGCGCGAAGTCACCACGAGCAAGCTGCGAGACCTGCTTCCAGAGCTTCCCGAAAAGCTGATTGACGAAGACCAAGCGCCGTACACCCTGATCGTGCTGGTCACCGGGGAGTACCTGGACGACCATGCCAACCAAGAGCGCACGCGCATCGCTTTCCAAAGCGATGAGGAGCCCGAGCTTGAGCAGACCCTCGTCTCCCGACGCGCCCTGAACCAGGGTGTCGCAGGGGCGTTGCGGCCGCTGCTCTTGGACGACTTGAAGTCAACGAACGAAGAAAAGCGTGCCCAGATCGAGAAGTTTGTAGAGCAGGCCCCCGAGTACAGGGCGCTCACGCACCCTCGCTACAAAGAGGTGATCGAGCAAAAGATTCAGCCGGGCCTGTCTGAAGACAAGCTGGACGAGGCTCTTCTGCATGTGAAGCGCGCCATCGAGGACGACATTCGCAAAGAGGCCAAGCATGTCGCGGCGCTCTTCGAAACCGAAACCTTCGAACAGTACCAAGAGAAATTTAGGGAAATTGCGGAAAAGGCCAACGAAATCGGCAAGGCTCAGCTTGCTGCCTACATTGCGCACCGCCGAACGATCCTTGACTTGGTGAACAACAGCCTCAAGAAAAAACGCACGGATGACAAATACCCGCTCGAAAGAATCTTGCACAAGATGATCTTCCCCATGGGGACGACCTCGAAGGACATCTTCTTCGAGCAGCAGAACCTCTGGGTGATAGACGAGCGACTGTGCTATCACACCCTACTCACATCAGACAAAAAGCTGAAAAGCGTCGCTGGGCTGGACGACACCTCGGGTCGCGAGCCGGACATCTTTGCGTTTTTTTATGACACGCCCATCGGTGTCGCTGAGGCAGACAGCCTGCCTGGTGGCGGTGTTGTCATCATCGAGTTCAAGCGGCCAGGGCGCGACAATTATGACAAAGACCCCGCTGATCAGATCATCCAACGATTCCGAGAAATCTCCGAAGGGGGCGTCACGGACGTTGATGGGCGGCAGATCAATCCCGCCAGCCTGCGGTACACCGGCTATCTCATCGCTGATTTAACGCCGTCTTTGCATCGACAAGTATTCGGACGTTACCACCGCACCGCCGACAACGAGGGGTATTTCTCCCCTTTGGCGACTGGCAACGGGTATATCGAAATTCTCTCCTACGACAAGCTCATCAAGGATGCAGAACGCCGCAACCGCATCCTGTTTGACAAGCTTGGACTGCACAAGAATTAAGGTGGCATGACCATGAGCAAACAAAAACTAGAACTTACCTGGATCGGGAAGGAGAAGCG
>CAZOUL010000091.1:0-2729 GCA_964583025.1 uncultured Candidatus Saccharibacteria bacterium | reverse complement strand
CCGGCCCCATAAACTGCTGAGGGACAATCACATCGACGCGCGTCCATGGCTCCGCGTAGACTCGTTTGCCATGGAGCACGCGTTCCTCATAGGCAACCGAAGGCGTGGTGACAATCAGCTCGAGTCCATACTCCCGCTCGAGTCGCTCGGTGACAATCTCTAGGTGCAGTAACCCGAGAAAACCGCAGCGGAATCCCAGACCGAACGCCTTTGATGAATCAGGTTCAAACGACAACGCCGCATCGTTCAGCTTGAGCTTCTCGAGCGCGTCGCGGAGTGCGGCAATCTCGCCATCAGCGGCGAAGAAACCGGCATAGACCATCGGCTTGACTTCCTTGTAGCCCGCCAACGGACGGTCAGTGCCGCCTGCGGAGGTAGTAATAGTATCTCCGACTCTCGCCTGGGATACGTCTCTCACGCCCGTAACAATATAGCCAATACACCCGGTGCCTAGCTGGGGGTACTTCACCATCGCCGGCCGAAGAATGCCGAGCTCGAGTGCTTGGTCGCTCGCTTCTGTGGCAAGGAAAGTGATGCCGGCCCGCTCCGTCAATGATCCATCAACAATACGAACGTAGCTTACGACTCCGCGGTAGGCGTCGTACACCGAGTCAAAGATCAGAGCTCTCAGCGGCGCGTCGGCGACGCCGTTCGGAGCTGGAATTCGGGAGACAACTTGGTTGAGGAGCTCGGCGACTCCCTCTCCTGTTTTCCCAGAGGCGAAAAGAATGTCGTCGTCAGTGCACCCAAGGAGTTTGACCAACTCTTGGCCGACCGACTCGGGTTCGGCGTTGGGTAGATCTACTTTATTCACGACCGGGATAATATTAAGACCTTGCTCTTGGGCTTGGTGGAGTGTTGTCAGGGTCTGGGCCTGGATGCCCTGCGTTGCATCAACTAAAAGAATCGCGCCCTCCACCGCAGCGAGTGAGCGCGAAACCTCGTAGGTAAAGTCGACGTGCCCTGGCGTATCGATGAGGTTGAGCTGGTAGGCCTCGCCCTCCACCGACCAGCTCATGGTTGCCGGCTGGAGCTTGATCGTAATCCCCCGCTCGCGCTCAAGATCCATGGTGTCGAGCAGCTGCTCCTTCATCTGGCGCTGCTCAACGGTATGAGTCAGCTCCAGCATCCGGTCGGCCAAGGTCGATTTGCCGTGGTCAATGTGGGCAATAATACAAAAATTTCGGATTTGTTCCTGGTTCATAGAGAGCTATTCTACTGGTTTCTTCCTGGATAGAGAAGGTTTTCCACTGTCTTTCTCTCGGTGATCAGGTAGATTGAAAGGCAGCTATGCGAGGAGGGTTCGTCCGACAGGAGGGTATGATTCTCGCCAATGCACAGCGTGCGCTGCTTGCTTAGTGGAAATAAGGAGGCACATGGCTCGTTCAACCGCCCAGCAACGGGCACTATTGTGGATACTGGCGATCGCGCTTATTCTGGCGCTCGCCTACATCGTGTATCTCTTTACCAGCCCGACCAGCCCATTGCGCCCCCAAGCTTCGGAAATCGTCACCACCGGGGCCGGCGGGCAGCCGCTTTATGTTCGAGACGGCATTGTGGTGAGCTTCGATGGCACTGAGCTTGTTGCCCGAGAAGGGGAAACGGGTACGTTCTCGCTCACACTCTCAGAAACAAGTGTCGTCCGTCAGACAAATGCTGAAGGCCTCTTTGAGATTACTGACCAATCAACGCTCACTGAAGGCGACATTGTTTCAGTTCAGTACAGCAACACCGACACCGGACCGTTCGTCAATAGTGTTGATATTCTTGAGAACAAATAAGTGGGTAAGGGACTCCTGACGATGATGCACTCCACTTTCAAAACACACGCGCAGACATTGATCTGGACCTTAGCGCTAGGTTTTTTGCTTGTCAGCGTCTGGGGAATGAATCCACCGGAAGTAAAAGCAATCTGTGTCCGAACAATCGCCATGAGTACGACCGGTACACCGATTGCCGGCATGACCAGGTATCTCACCTCGAACACTTGGTCGCTACCGAATAGCAACGAAACATTCCGGGTGAATGCCAGCTGGCAAGCAGGCAACAATAATAACCCGATGCACTGCTTTGGCGGCACTGGGACTATTACGATTGGCGGGCCGGCCACGCTCACAGAAGGGCCCGCGAGTTTTACTGCCTCCGGAACATACTCGGTCTGCAACGACTGGGGTCAAAATTGTACACAAAGTGGGGCAGGCGGTGGCATTACTGTTCATGTCCAAGCTGCACCGGAAGAAACGACCCCGCCTGAGGACAGTTCTTCAATTTCCCTCAATGTGACCACATCCTGCAGCAGCAACAGGCCAAGAAATGTTCTTAGTTGGGACCAATCCCCTCCAGCGCCTGTTCCCTACCGCTATACGATTTACAGAAATGGAAGCCCGATCGCAAATCCAAATTCCCCAACAATTTCCTACACGGACAGCTCAACAAGCCTGCAAGCAGATACAACCTACACGTACCAGATCCGGCGCCAGATTAACTACAATGCTGGCCTGCCAAATGCGGTGAACGAAGACATCCGAAGTGACGAGATATCGATTCACACTGATATCTGTAGCGCTCCAGCGGCACCAGCATGGGGCAGCGTCACTACGGCGTGCGCTGGCCAAACTGCGGTCAATACGATTTCCTGGCAAACCACGCCTACCGCAAGCAACTACAGTGTGTACCGGGGCAATTCGTTGATCGGCTCAACGACGACGACCTCATTCCAAGACTCAGGA
>CAZOUL010000090.1:0-2806 GCA_964583025.1 uncultured Candidatus Saccharibacteria bacterium | reverse complement strand
TCCCTCCCCCGCTATAAAGAATCAGGAGTGAGGCAGGGGAGGGAGAGTATCGGGTTATTCTCGGAGAGAAACCTCATTATCATCGTCAAACCAGCTCACGGGCTCAGACCCGGGCGCTTGGCGATCTTGCGGCGTCAATTTTGGTCCGGTCTGCTTCGCTTCAGAGCGCGAGCGAGATGGAGGTGATGAGTTTTCTGTTCGCGCTTGCGCACGCTCAGTAGACCTCCCCTGCCTCTCCCCTGGCCCTCTCCCCTGCCTAAAGTTGGCTGATCGCGGCCGTTCACGTCCTTTTGGCCGATTCCGAGCCTCTCCCCTGCCCCGAGGCTTTTGCGAAGATTGGGTCCGCGGCTTGTTCCCTGCTGCCATCCCAGCTGGAGCGGCGAACCACTCCCCTTTCTCGTCGAGCTGTTCCGATGGCCGGCGCTTCGACCCTCCGGATGCTTGGCCTGGTGATCGGCCGTCAACAAACCCTTCTCCCGTCCGCTTGGAGGAAGGATGGTCGCTCCCCTCGATCCGCTGCCGCCACTCCTGCGCCTGCTTGAGTTGGCTATCTTCGGCCCACTCCTTGATCTTCTGCTCCACAAACTCGCGGGGCTTGGCATAGCGCTCCCGGGATACCTGGATAATTTTCTCGCTGTGGCCGGTTGGCTCCTTCTGTGGCGGCAACGTCTTTGCCGAGAATGCTGGCCGAGTCACACCGTCGATCGCCATCTTGACGTAGATGTGGTGGTTATCCAGGTTCACCAAATCGATCGCCTCGAAGACCGGCTCAAATTCCTTCACCAAGCCACCAGCATCAGCCGCACCCACCCGAAAACTGATAATCGTCCCGACGTTGCCAAACACAGCCTTCGCCACCTCTTCCGGCATTTGGCCGATGTACTGGTTGGTAAGCATAAGATTTAAGTGGTACTTCCGGGCCTCCGAAAGAATCGTCGCGAACGACTCAGTCGCAAAGTTCTGGAACTCGTCAACCGACAAGTAGAAGTCCCGACGTTGATCTTCGGGGACATCGGCCCGTTGCATGGCAGTCGTTTGGATCTGGGTAATCATCAGTGCGCCCAGAAGCGCCGAACTGTCCTCGCCGATTTTCCCGACGGAAAGATCAACCAGGAGGATCTTTCCTGAATCCATGATATCTCGCAGACTCAGGGCGCTCTTCGGCTGGCCGACGATGTTGCGGATGGTGCTCACTGCCAAAAACTGGCCGACCTTGTTCTGGATCGGAGCAATCGCTTCAGTCCGAAACTTATCAGAGTACTGTTCGTACTCGTTCTCAAAGTAATCTTTGACCACCGGGTCATTGAGCTTAGCCACCACCCGCTTGCGAAAGGCCCGATCAGTAAGCAGCCGGTTAATGCCTAAGAGCGTCGAACCAGGATATTCCAGAAGCGCGAGAATTGCGTTACGCAAGATGTACTCGAGCCGCGGCCCCCACGACTCGGCAAAAAGCTTCTTGAAGATACCGACCACACTCGAAGCGACAACGTTTCTAAGGTCTGGATTAACATTCTCCAACACGTTAAACCCAATCGGATGGTCTCGGTCGGCGGGATTGAAATAGATAACATCATTAATCCGGTACGAGGGAATTTGCTCAAGAATATCCTGCACAAGCTGACCGTGCGGATCAACAACCGCCACGCCTTTCCCCTTGTGGATGTCGTCGACGATCATGTTCTGCATCAGCGTCGACTTCCCGGTCCCCGTTTTTCCGATCGTGTAGATATGGAGCCGGCGGTCGTTCGATCTGATGCCGAACTTATGCCGGAAGTTACGAAAATCTGTCGTGCCGAAGAAGGTCACCTCGCTGTCGTCGACGGTCCCTTCAATTGGGAGGTTTGCCGGCGGCTCGCCTTTCTTGCTTCCCGCCCACGTCATACTTGGCGTTTCCACGGTCACCGCAGGCAAGTGGTAGAGTGAGGCCAGCTCCTCGGTATTCATAACAAGCCCGTCGTCGTAGAAATCCCGGGTGCGATAGGCGTTGACCACATCGCCGTTCTCCGCCACGTTCATCGCCCGGAACCCGTTCATGTTCGTGGTGTTGAACTGTTTGAACGCACCAGTAATCGCTTCGATTTTACTCCGGGCGCTGTACGGGTCGGGCGCTGTCGCGACGACCCGGATCTTGGTTCCGAACCCAAGCTTGGTAATTTTCTCCTCCACGGCCTTGAGGGCCGCTTCTTCCGGCGCAGACAGCCTCGGCGCCTCCTCTCCCCCACTCTCATCTCCCCCGCCGTCACCTTCGTCGGACGAGCGGGTTCCTTGGATAAAGCCGACAAGCCCGTTCACGATCGCTCCAAGAATGCGTAGGAAGATGCTCGGGCTTGGCTTGTCTCCCTGACGCTTTGCCTCGACAAACGCGATCCCCTCTTCCTGCCAGGTTTCTGGCACCGGCTTCACCACGAACTGAATCCACAGCTGCTCATTGGTGCCGAGACTACCCAGAACTCCGGTGATGCCCGAAAGCGGATCGACGGTAAAGTTAGGAAACGTTTTAATCGGATAAAAATCGTCCTTGGTGAGCACAAGTTCACCCCCAACCATCGGCTGGCCCTCAGAAATCACCTGGCTATAGTCCTCCACCTCGGCAATCTCAACCGAGGGGTATTGGGCGTAAATTTGGCCTTCGACGAACTCCTTCAGGTGGCGTGGCACGTACACATAGAAATGGATGAACTTATCATGTGCAGCCAATTCAAAGCTGACTTGCTCCTGAAACAAGGTGTCTTCCCGAAAGATGCCGTGAAGTGCGGCAAACATCTGCTCGGCCGCCAGCGGCGTCTTCTCGTTATTCTTCGGCGGA
>CAZOUL010000089.1:0-2845 GCA_964583025.1 uncultured Candidatus Saccharibacteria bacterium | reverse complement strand
TTCGGCACCGAGGCGGAGCTGATAAGTACCTGGTTGGTAGGCAAGCTTTGCCCCGGTTGATCGGACATGGTCTGCCAATGCGGGAAAGATCGACTCTGAGCCCTTGGCCATGCTGGTGAGGTAGATCCACTTGGCCTGCGGCGTGTCATCGGGGAACTGATACTGGCGGGGCGCATGGAAAACCAGGATTGTCCGTTCGCCACTGACGCTAATCACTGTTGACTGGTTGCTCTGTGCTCCCGGAGTCTTCTTAATCCAGGTCGTATCGATACCCTCGTCTTCAAAGTGCTTCAGCTGTCGATCGGCGATGTCATCGTGGCCAAGCATTGTCCAGAAGGCTGTCTTACCATCGAGCCGGGCGGCCGTGACTGCCGCGTTGGCGGCGTTGCCGGCAACCATCTCAAACAACTGCGATACGGGAATCTTTCCAGCGTAATCAAGACACATCATGCAATCTTCAGTATTCAGGGTGCAGCGGACCTCCACCTCTTCGGGATCCAAGACCATCACCGTATCGAGCTGCGTATCGCCGATTGAAAGGACGTCGTAGGTTGCCATGATACCTCCTTAGAGTGAGCGCTTAGTCCACTGCCGCTTGGCCTTACCGGCTGACCCGAACACCTTGATCTTGTGAGCAGCGACTCGCTGGACTGCGTCGATGACCGGTTCCATATACTTGTAGGGGGCGATTTCCTTGGGGTCTTTCACAGCCTCTCGTAGACTCTCCAAATACGCAAGGCGGAGTTCACTGTTCACATTCACCTTGGTAATGCCGGCCTTGATTGCCCTCTGCACATCACCGTCGCAAATACCAGAACCGCCGTGCAGCGAGAGAAATGAAGGGACGGCTTCACGGATCTGGTCAAGACGGTCGAAATCGAGCACTGGTGCGTCTTGGTAGAGCCCGTGGATGTTGCCGACGAACACGGCCAAGGTATCGATGCCGGTCGCAGCCACGAAGCGAGCGGCCCTCTCAGGATCGGTGTACGTCCGCTCATCCTGCACGGTCGCCGACTTTTTCTTATGAACAGTGGAAGAGCCGGCGATGTGATCAAGCTCGCCCTCAACGAGTCGGTGATGTTGATGAGCCCCTTTGACCACTCTCCGCGTCTGCATGACGTTTTCCCGCTCCTCAAGCTTGCCGCCGTCAAAATGGATGAGCTCATAGCCAGCTTCGATCGCCGTGCTGCAAGACTCAATGTCAGTCGCATGATCAAGGTTCAGAAGCGCCTGGACATCATAGGTTGCTTGGTAGTTATCGATGAGGGCTCGCATGGTCGTCGGTCCGACATAGGCAGTTTCACCAGGCGAAGACTCAATGATGACGGGTGACTCAAGGGCTTTGGCGGCCCGAAATATGGCAACGATCGTTTCAAGATTCGCTGCGTTGAATGCACCGATCGCCCACTGCTCAGCCCGTGCCCGTTCGAAGAGTTGTCGAGCCTGGTGCGGCATTACTCTGTCCAACGGGGTGTCTTTTTCTGCTCCTCCAGCGGCTCTCCCGTTGCCCAGGCCACAAGCCGATCATAATCGGCTTCGCCGCAGAGGTACTGCTGTGATTCTGTGTTGAAGAAAAATGGCACCCCGCCACACCGCTCGCCGTTTGGATCATGTTCAGCCAATTTCCGGGCGTTTCCTTCATCGTGCCACGACTCCAAGCGCTCGACGCGAACATTTTGTTCCTTCTCGAGACGCTCGACGAGCGGCATCATCACATGGCAGTGAGGACACTCGTCACCGTAATAGAATAGGAGCATACTGCCTCCTTCTTTACTTGGCCGGTTTCTTGAGCGTTTTCCGCTTCAGCCGTTTTGCTGACGGCTTCTTGGGGGCGCTTTTTACCTTAGCTACCCGCTTGGTAGCTGGCGTCGGCCGGGCAATCGCTTTCGGCGGTGACGGTTTCCGACCAATTACCCGCTTGGCAGCGGCAGCGATGTCTCGCGCCTTGAGCCCAAACTTCTCGAGCAGTTCATCGGGTGGACCTGATTCGCCAAATTGATCTTGAACTCCAACAAACTCCTGAGGAACAGGATGTTCGCGAGCAAGTGTTTCCGCAATTGCCCCGCCGAGGCCGCCGGTCACTTGGTGTTCCTCAATGCTCACGATCGCGCCAGTCTCTCTCGCGGCCCGCACCAAAACTTCGGTATCGAGCGGCTTGATCGTCGCCAAGTTGATGACCCGGGCGTTGATTCCGTCTGCTTGCAAGGACTTGGCAGCCACCAATGCCTCATAGACAAGCGGTCCACATGCAACAAGTGCGACATCGTCACCGTCCCGGTAAACGTGGGCCTTCCCGAGTTTAAACGGTGTTTTCTCAGTCGTTACGACCGGCGTAGCTTCCCGGGCCAAGCGGATGTAGACCGGTCCATCATGGGCGAGCGCTGCCAAAGTAGCCCGTTTGGCTTCAAAATGATCGCATGGGGCGATCACGACCATGTTGGGGAGAGTCCGCATGATCGCCAGATCCTCGAGGGCCTGATGGGTCGCGCCGTCCGGGCCCACTGAGATACCTGCGTGCGAACCAATGATCTTGACCGGCTGGTCGTTGTAGGCAATCGTGGTCCGGATTTGTTCCCAGTTCCTGCCAGGCGAGAAGGTGGCATAGCTGGTCACGAACGGAATCTTGCCGGCAGCGGCCATGCCTGAGGCGACCGTGACGAGATTTTGTTCGGCAACACCAATTTCAATGAACCGTTCCGGCCACCGTACGGCGAAATCCTCGGTCCGCGTAGACTCGACGAGATCGGCGCAGAGCGCTACCACCCGTGAATCCTTTTCGCCAGCCGCGACTAAGCCCGCGCCGTAGCCGTTGCGGATTGGCACTTTCTCGACATCTTTGTCATAC
>CAZOUL010000088.1:0-2854 GCA_964583025.1 uncultured Candidatus Saccharibacteria bacterium | reverse complement strand
CCAACTCTTCTTGAATACCGAGCACGCTTCCTACTCCCGATGGCATAGGCCCCTTGTCCTCATAGATTCAGTATACCTTGGGCGTTAGATTTTCCCAGTTCATTCGTTAGTTTCATCGGAAGAAGTCTTTTCGTCTTCCTGTTCTGTCGAACGTACGACTCGTTCTTCAAGAACCGAGAAGACTACGACGTCGTCAACTGCAACTGGCTCTTTGATTGACAAGGAAAGCCCGCACTGCTCCCCAGCGGCAACCTCATCAGCAGCCGTTTGTCCCCGCTGCAAACTCTGGACGGTACCGCTCCCTACGAGCTCACCGTTCCTTAGCACCTGGACAGTTGCCTGCTTGGCAGCCCGGCCTTCTTCCACCCGACCACCAACAATCTTCGTCTCTTTCGTCGTCCGAAATACGCCGAGTACTTTGAGCTTACCAACCTCAACCGGCACGAGCTCTGTTCTCAACGCCCCTTTTGCAGCTGCTTGCACGTCATCAAGAAGTTCGTAAATAACGTCGTATGTCTTGACCGTCACGCCATGGGTCCGGGCCAGTTGCTTCGCGGTCGGAGTCACTTTTGTACGAAAAGCAAGCACGATCGCCTGGTCCGGAATTGCCATATGGATATCAGATTCAGTGACGTCGCCCACACCCGCCAAGAGGATGGAAACGGTCATCCCCTCGACCTCGATCGCCTCAATGGACTGCACAAGCGCAGCGACCGAGCCATCAACATCTCCCTTTAAGACGACGGGCAAGGTGTCGCCGGCGACCCTAAAGGTGCCGGGAAGCCGCGTCGCCTGTTGCTGCATCGCGTCTTGAGCCATGGCTTTTGCCGTCCGCTCACTCTCCACGACCTGCAACCTGTCACCGAACCCCGGTACGCTCGAGAGCCCCGCGAGCCTGACAGGTTTTGCCGGACCCGCTTCCTTGAGCCGCTGCTTGTGCTCATCTTCGAGAAATCGTACGCGGCCATAGCTGGCGCCGACAACGATTGTATCGCCAACTTCCAACGTCCCCTCTTGGATCAGTACAGTTGCCACCGGACCAGTCCCTGGAGCTTTGTGCGCCTCGATCGCGATGCCACGCGCTGGCCCCGAATCACGAGCGGAGAGCTCACCGAGGTCAGCAACGAGCAGAATCGTCTCCAGAAGTTCGTCGATACCTTCTCCAGCCTTGGCACTCACGGCCACAACTGGCGTCTTGCCACCCCATTCCTCTGGCTGGACCCCAAGTTCAGACAACTCGCCCTTCACCTTCTCTACGTTGGCACCAGGCTTGTCCATTTTGGTGAGAGCCACCACGACCGGCACCTCCGCAGCCCGGGCATGCGAGAGCGCCTCTTTCGTCTGAGGCTTCACCCCTTCGTCCGCAGCGACAACGAGAATCGCAATGTCGGTAATGGTCGCACCGTGCGCTCGCATCGCTGAAAACGCTTCGTGACCTGGCGTATCAATGAACGTGATCAGACGCGCATCGCCATCTTTATTACTCCAACTCACCTGGTAGGCGCCGATATGCTGGGTAATTCCCCCTGATTCCGTTGCCGTTACATCTGACTGGCGAATAGCATCAAGGAGGGTAGTTTTCCCGTGGTCGACATGGCCCAGAACCGTTACGACTGGAGGCCGAGCCACTTGCTTGCCTTCGCCAACTGGAGCGGTATCGACAACTGCAGCCTCTTCCGGTGCAACAGTAATGTCGATCTCATCAGCAATGATTTCGGCTGTTTCTCGGTCGATTGATTCGTTGATGCCAGCGATGACACCGTTTCGCAGGAGGGCGCTCACGATTTCAGCCGGAGCCCTCCCGGAGCGATTGGCAAGTTCTGCAACGGTCACTGTCTTCGGAAGCTGCACTTGCACTGCAGAACGTGTCATTGGCTGAGCAACGCTCATCTGGCTTTCGTCACGAGTCGCTTCAGCCTTGACAATTGCCTTCTTCTCTTTTTTGGATAGTTTGCGCTTTTTCCGTCGTGCCATAGCTCCGTCCCTGCCGCCTCCAACTATCCTCGGAGGTTACCAGGTTTCAGGTAGCTGAACAAGGAGCGAGACTATGCCTTCACTGATTTTTGAACCTTGTCGTCAGCCACATCCTCGACTTCTTCTTGCTTTGTAAGTACCGCGAGTGATGCGATCTTATCCCCGTCTTCGCGGAAGCGCATAACCGTCACGCCTTGGGTATCACGCCCGAGTCGCTTGAATGAGGAAAGGGCGATCCGGATTGTTTGGCCTCGCTCGGAGATCATCACAACCTCTGCGTCATCTTCCCGGACAAGGACCGCGCCGACGACTGGACCAGTTTTCGCCGTGACCTTGGCCGCACGCAAACCAATACCACCTCGATTCTGCTCTCCAAAATGGGTGACATTGACACGCTTTCCAAATCCTCGCTCAGTCACGATCAGGATATCTGTCTGCTCGACCAGCACGTCCATGGCCATCACTTCGTCTCCCGCCCGGAGCTTGATACCTCTCACGCCAGACGCACTTCGCCCCATTGGTCGGACATCCTCTTCCCGGAATCGGATCGCCTGGCCCTGCTTGGTCGCCATCATAATGCTATCGTTGCCGGAAGAAAGCCGAACCCAACCAAGCTCATCATTATCTCGCAGACGGATCGCAATAATCCCGCTCGAGCGGACGTTCTTATAGGCCTCGATTTCTGTCTTCTTCACAACACCCAAACGGGTACCCATGAAGAAATACTTCATACCCTCTTTCCGCTTGTCGTTCAGGGTAATAAGCGACGTGACCGTCTCATCTGGGCCAAGCTGGATAACGTTCACGATCGGAGTTCCTTTGGCTTGGCGCGACGATGCTGGTAATTCGTACACCTTCGAACGGAAGAGACGTCCTTTGG
>CAZOUL010000087.1:0-2861 GCA_964583025.1 uncultured Candidatus Saccharibacteria bacterium | reverse complement strand
TTCATGAACCTCACCGATCTTGTGTTTCTTTCCGGTGTAGAAAAGAATCCGCTCGGTGACGGTTGTCTTCCCGGCATCAATGTGCGCGGCAATGCCAATGTTCCTGGTTTTCTCTAGGGGGTATTCTCGTGCCATTAGGTAACCCTCGTCTCAAACACTAGTAGGTATCAATAATGAACCAGCCGGGCGGTCCCAATGCAGCAGGTATGTCTTAGAACCGGGCGTAGTGGGCGAACGCCTTGTTGGCCTCGGCCATTCGGTGAACGTCGTCGCGCTTCTTGATCGCCGAACCTTCGTTCTTAAACGCGGCCATGAGTTCGTTGGCAAGCTTGGAGTGGATCGGCCCCTTGGCTGAACGGGCCGAGTCAATGATCCAACGCATCGAGAGGGCAAGCTTACGGTCGGACCGCACTTCCATCGGCACCTGGTAGGTTGCACCACCCACCCGTTTTGATCGCACTTCAACGAGCGGCGAAACGTTCTTCAGGGCCTGTTCGAAGACTTCCAAACCTGGCTTCTTCATCTTCTGCTCAACCTCGTCGAGCGCCCAGTAGACAGCGTTTTCGGCGGTTGCCTTCTGGCCCCGGAGCATGACGTTATTGATGAACTTCGCAACAGTCACCGATTGATAGCGGTGATCAGGGGTAATAGCTCGTCGCTTTGCAGCTTTGCCTCGCATAATTTACGCCTTCTTTGCGCCGTACTTAGAGCGGGACTGCTTCCGTCCCTCAACGCCGGCGGTATCTAAGAGACCACGGACAATGTGGTATCGGACACCTGGCAGGTCTTTGACTCGGCCGCCACGAATCATGACCACTGAGTGTTCCTGCAGATTGTGACCTTCGCCCGGGATGTAGGCGGTCACCTCATGGCCCGAAGTGAGGCGGACACGGGCAATCTTTCTCAAAGCCGAGTTCGGCTTCTTCGGTGTCATAGTTTTCACCTGGACACATACTCCGCGCTTCAGTGGCGCCCCCTTCTTAGAGTGGATGGTCCGGTTCTTAATCACGTTGAATCCTCGGTGCAGTGCTGGCGCCTTAGACTTCTTGGTTCGAGCCGATCGGCCCTTCCGAATTAACTGGTTGACTGTTGGCATAGTGTGGTGGAATTCTACTGGTTTCGTGGGGACTCGTCAATCGAGCCTGTTACTTCCGTTTCTTGAAGCCGGTTCCGGCGGGGATCAAGCGGCCGATGATGACGTTCTCCTTGAGCCCCTTGAGCGGGTCAACGGCGCCACGAACAGCGGCGTTAATGAGGACGCTCGTTGTCTCTTGGAAAGAGGCGGCGGAGAGAAAACTCTCGGTCGTCAGCGAAACCCGGGTTGCGCCGAACAGCATCGGCTCATATACCGGCGGTTGCTTATCTTTTTGCAGAAGCTTTTTTGCTTCCTTCTCGACGTGGCGCCGTTCAAGTACCTGGCCGGCGAGAAACTTGGAATCACCCTCGTGCAAGATATGCACCTTAGAAAACATTTGCCGCAAGATAATCTCCACGTGCTTGTCGTTAATCTCCTGGCCTTGCGACAAGTAGATCGACTGGATTTCCGAAATCACGTACCGCTGGGTTGCTTCCATCCCTTGGTGCTTGACCATTTTCTGCAAGTCGAGGTGGCCCTCGGTGAGCGGCTCACTCTTCTTGACTTGCTGGCCATTCCGAACCTTGAGGGTCTGGTTCGGCGTCAGTGTGTACTCCTCACGCAGCGGTTCAGTCGCTTCAATAGTCAGCTGCTTGCCTTTGATCGTGACCTTGCCGCCCATACCAGCCCGTACGGCTCGCTTGTCGGGTGCTGTCGCAACTGCCTGCCGAGCCTTGACGAGTTCGCCGTTCTTTACTGTCGGCTCATACCCTTCCTGAAGCTCGTGTGTTTCAGAGTGAACCGCATCGGCGACGACCTCAATGACCCGACTGCTCTTGCGTTCACGGATCCGAACGGTTCCGTCGATATCGCTCATCACCGCCGGGCTCTTTGGTGAGCGAGCCTCGAAAAGCTCTTCCACACGCGGCAAGCCAGTCGTGATATCTTCACCGGAAACACCGCCGGAGTGGAAGGTCTTCAGGGTAAGCTGCGTACCCGGCTCGCCAATCGCCTGCGCGGCGACAATACCCACAACCTCACCGAGCTCAACGAGCTTGCCAGTTGCCAGGTCGCGGCCGTAGCAGAGCTGGCAAATGCCCCAATCATTCTCACAGGTCATGGGCGACCGAACCACGACGCTCTCCAGGTCGGTCTTAGCAATCTCGTCAGCCATTTCTCGAGTAATTACCTCGTTGGCTTTGGTAATGGTGGATCGACCAGACTTAATGGCATCGAGCGCTACCCGTCCAGCGAGCCGGTCGGCAAACGCGATGCCAAGAGCGTCGCTTTCGGCGCGGCTCACCGCATGGCCAGCTGTCGCCCCACAATCCTCGCCAGTCACGATCACATCTTGGGCAACATCAACAAGCCGACGGGTCAGGTACCCTGCGTCAGATGTTCTCAGCGCCGTGTCCGCGCTTCCTTTTCTGGCTCCGTGCGTGGAGATGAAGTACTCAAGCTCGGTGAGCCCCTCTTTATAGTTCGAAGTAATCGGGGTTTCGATAATGTCGCCGGCCGGGTTAACCACCAAGCCGATCATTCCTGCCATCTGGTTAAGCTGGCTGGTTGAACCACGCGCGCCTGAGGCAGTTGCGATTGCCACTGGGCTCGTTGCCTGGAACTCCTCCTGGATTGACTCACCCATTTGGTCACGCGCCTCATTCCAGATACTGATAATTTGCAGGCGTCGCTCGCTGTCGGTCATCAGGCCCATCGCGTACTGCGAGAGGATTTGCTCGACCCGCTCTTGGGCCTTCTGTAAGTGCTCTTGCTTCTTGGTGGGAAT
>CAZOUL010000086.1:0-2872 GCA_964583025.1 uncultured Candidatus Saccharibacteria bacterium | reverse complement strand
AGGAGATCACCTGGGGCTTGCCGATATCATGGAGGAGCACCGCCCAGGCTAGAAAGGCCGGCGCGTCGGCCGGAAGGGTCTTGAGCGCCCGGAGCGAGTGGTCGAACACGTCCCCTTCTTGGTGGAACTCGGCGGGTTGGGGCGTACCCTTTAGGGCATCGAGTTCCGGGAGAAGCACCGGCAAGATACCTGCTCGATCGAGATCGCGGATCACTTGATGGCGCGAGGCATCGCCCATCATCCGGGCGAGCTCATCCCCTACCCGTTCGCCAGCGACATGGGCGAGTTCTACCGCATGCGCCCTGAGAGCTTCAAATGTCTGCTTTTCATATTGGAAGCCAAGGGTGTTTTTGAGGCGGATCGCGCGGAGGATTCTGAGCGGATCTTCTTGGACCCGGCCGGCCGGGCTGCCAATGAAGCGAATCAGTCGTTGCTCTAAATCTCTTTGTCCGCCAACGTAGTCGGTGATCTGTTCTGTCTCCGGGTCGTAGAGGAGGCCGTTGACGGTAAAATCCCGGCGTTGAACGTCGCCTTTGGCATCTGTCCAGAACACCTCGTCGGGCCGGCGCTTGTCGGTATAGGCCCGTTCGCCTCGAAAGGTTGCCACCTCAAACTCGCCTTCAGGAAAGCTCACGAGCATCACGCCGAACTGCTTGCCGACTTCTCGCACGGTTGGAAAGAGCCGGGCAATGTCTTCCGGCCGGGCGTCGGTGACGATGTCGTAGTCTTTCGGCTCCTTGCCGAGCAGAAGGTCGCGGACACAACCACCAACCCAGTAGGCTTGGTAGTTGGCGCTACGCAGGGTCGTTACGATGTCGGTGGCTCGTTCACTCTTTATCATCCGAAATCCTAAATCCTAAGTTCGAAATTCTAAACAATTCCTAATTTCAAATCTTCAAAGTTTCAAATCAGCAGCTACTCTTTGTAACAATTGACCCAAATATCTTCATGAGCTCAGTCGCCTCATGGAGGAGATCTTTTTGTATTCCTGACTGATTCCCTGAATCAAGGAGTCGTAACCAGAGTACGGACTCTTTCGCTTCTTTCCGAGAGATCTTGATGCGATTCAGGAAATCTTTTCGGCTCAGTGCCTCGTTCGCCTCTATGTAATTGGCGGCAATTGATCCAGATGAACGAACGAGTTGTTTTGCATCTTCCAGCGTCGATATAGTTCGAGGCAGCGTTTTGACATAGCGTCGAACCTCTTTTGCGAAACGGTAGGTTCTTTCTTCTAAGTCAAATTTTGGAGATTGGGTTGTTTGGACATTCGATATTGTTTCGGATTTCGACATTAGAATTTAGGGTTTTCCTATGGAAGCGGTGTTGCAAAAATGGCGACCGAGGTGCTGTATGAGCCGGCTTTCTGGCCGCCGGCCGCATCGAGTTTGTACGTGATGGTCGTCGTGTTCGGCGCGCTGATCGAGGAAATGAGCGTGTGGTAAGTGGTTTTGGTTTGGGTGGGAATGGCAGCGAACTTGGTGCCGCTCCCCCACTTGCTCTCAATTGCGGTGCCGGCGCTCACGGTGAATCCGAAACCGGTATCGACGCCGTCGGTATAGGTCGCCGGGGTGGCAATCGTCCCAGAAAAATCAGGAATCGTGGTGGTAGCGTCGGTGTGGGTCATTAGGCGGTCTTTCTGGAGGGCGAGGAGGTAGCCGGCGGAAGAATCAGTGGCGACCGTCGAGGTCGTGGTGCCGGTGACCGGTGAACCAGGCGCAAGGGCGCCGAGGTCAACCGTGGCGCTATCGAGGCTCAGGCTGATGACCACGCCGGTGACCGCAGGGAAGCCGGTGTCGAGGCTGTAGTTGGTGCTGTCGGCTACCCCGACGATCGGCCCGCTTGTCCCCCGCAGACCGAAGTTTGAGGAGCTTGAGGTGCCGCCCGCGGTCGGCAGCTGGTACTGGGGAATACCATAATTGGTTGATTCAATTGCCGACACTGCAGCTGGTATCAGGCTGAGTCCTGCAATGAGAATAATTTTTCTGAACATGGATTTCTAATTCCTAGATCCTGATATCTCAACAATTCCAAATTTCAAATGACCAAAATCCCAGCTTACTTCAGAGCCTTGATGAGCTGCTCATGGGTATCTAGTCGCTCAGATTCAGCGAGGTCCCGGCGGTCCTTGGCGTCAAGCCGGCCGTTCACGGCTTCGAATCCGTCAGCCATTTCCTGGCGGATTTTCTGACGGTCAGCTCGAGCGTCAGAAAAGCCTTCGTCCATGTGCTTGGTGAGCGCCTCGAACTGGCGTTGCATCATTGCCGCAAGATCATCAAGTGTCATTCTGCCTCCTTCGCGCTCTTTCAGTATACCTGATGTCCATATCCTGGGTTATGAGTGACACGTTGCAAGCGACGCGTTGATTAGCGGATGAGGACGTAGTCAAACCGGGCGCCGGCCGGTGCCGGAACGCTGAAGTTGACGGTAAAGCCATCCTCGGTTTTGTCTGTGACCCAGGCGTTCGTCTCCCAGGAAGGGGTGATAGAGACGGCGTAGGAGGCATTCGTGGGCAGTCCCAATCCCGCGACTTCATACTCAGAGTCACCAAGCCAGACTTCTAGGTCAATGCCGCGGGTTTTGGCGGTACCGAGCACCGAGCCCTCGAGCCGAAGGTCCTTCTTGGCCACCAGGTCGCCTTCAAAGGTGGCGGTGCCCTTCACCAGGAGCGTCCCGTCAAGCTCTGTCGCATTGGCAACTTTCAGGGTGCCATTGACCGTTGCTGACTCGTTGACCGTGAGTTTCTTGGTTGTTACGGTCTCAAAGTCTGCTGAGGTGATCTCGAGGGAACCACTGGCTACAGCAGTCTCCAGCGCCTCCACCCGTTCAGTGAGTGCCTGGGTGCCGAGCCAGAGAGCCATGGTTACTTCCTGGC
>CAZOUL010000085.1:0-2946 GCA_964583025.1 uncultured Candidatus Saccharibacteria bacterium | reverse complement strand
GCCTACTTTGATCCGCGGATGCACGCCATTATCCACTACAAGGGGCGCCGGGTACTTCTTGCCAATGCCCGGGTCGGTGAGACGCCATTCGACCAGTTCACGGTTGGGGCGTTTCGGGCCAAGGGCCGGGAAGGGAGCTTTCGCGACGCTGAAGACGGTGAGTTAGCCTTGAATCCGGTGGAGCACGGCCGGGTCGACTCGGTGATCGGATGCACCTTAAGTCTCAATGCTGATGACACCCAGACGGTCCAGTACTGGCTCGCGGCCGCCCAGTCGATCAAGGAAGCGGCGGCGCTGAACCAGTATGCAACTGCCAAGAAGCCCGCATATCTCATGGGAACCTCGGGGAACTTTTGGCGGGCCTGGGTCAACAAGCAAAACTTTAGTTTCTACGGCCTTGACGACCGGCTCGTCCGGCTCTTCAAGCAGTCGCTGTTTTTCATCCGCTCCCACGTTGATAACCGCGGTTCGATCCTCGCCTCTGGTGACTCCGACATGCTCCAGCAGGGGCATGACACCTACGCCTACATGTGGCCGCGCGATGGCGCCATGGTCGCCATGGCCCTCGATCGGGCTGGCTACAGTTCGATCACCCGGCAGTTCTTCCGTTTTTGCAACGACGTGATGGCCAACGAGGGCTACCTGATGCACAAGTACCGTCCGGATCAATCGCTTGGCAGCTCATGGCACCCCTGGGTTCGAAACGGCAAGCCCGAACTTCCCATCCAAGAAGATGAGACGGCGTTGGTGCTCATTGCCCTCTGGCGCCACTACTCGGTGACCAGGGACGTCGAGTTCGTCGAGTCGATCTACAACTCGCTCATCAAGCGGGCGGCCGATTTCATGGTGAGCTACGTCCACACCGAGACCGGTCTTCCCTACCCGAGCTACGATCTCTGGGAGGAAAAGTATGGCATCAGTACCTTTACGACGAGCGCCGTCTACGGCGGGCTGATGGCTGCAGCACGTTTTGCCGAACTGCTCGGCAAGAACCGGTCGGCCGCAACCTACCGGCAGGCGGCGGCTGCGATGCGCGACGCGCTCCTTCGCCATCTCTACGACGAGCAGTCAAACACATTTCTCAAGCTCATCAATCTTTCCGAAGGCGAGCTGGCCGTCGATCCGGTGCTTGATGTCTCGAGTTTCTACGGGGTGTACAAGTTTGGCGTGTTGAAGCCGACCGACCCGCGGGTCCAGTCCATGCGCCGGGCTCTACTCGAACAAGTGGCGCCACAGATTCCCGTTGGCGGTCTGCCGCGCTACGAAGACGATCAGAACTACCGCTCCCGGCCGGATGCTCCGCCGAATCCCTGGTTCATCGGGACACTCTGGCTTGCCCAGCATGATATTGCGACGGCAGTGACGCCCAACGACCTCGAGCAAGTCAAAGCAGTCCTCAATTGGGTAGCCGACCACGCCTTGCCCTCCGGGGTGATTTCCGAACAGCTCGACGCCTTGAGCGGCGAGCAGGTTTCGGCTGCCCCGCTCACCTGGTCGCACGCCGAGTACGTCGTGACCATTATTGAGTACCTGGAGAAGCTGGAGGCAATGGGGGTCTGTCAAACCTGTAACCCGGTGGAACAGCCGTGAAGCTTTTGTTTGATATCGGCGGGACGAGAACGCGGCTTGCCTACTCGACAGACGGCCAGTCGTTCTCGGCGCCGGTAATCATCGCCACGCCGCAGGATTTCGACGAAGCGATGGCGGCAATCCAGACCGTGGTCGCCGATTTTCAGGTCCATGGCCGGTTTGTCCGGGCAGCCGGGGGTGCGGCTGGGCCGCTGAGCAAAGACCGGGACACGCTCGTTCGCCCGCCGAATCTTCCCAAATGGCACAGTCGGCCGCTCAAGAAAACTCTTGAGCGAATTGTCGGTTGTTCGGTGAAACTTGAGAACGACAGCGCCGTGGTCGGCCTTGGCGAGGCGGTTGCCGGCGCCGGCGCTGGCTACGGGATCGTCGCCTACCTCGGCGTTGGGACTGGGGTCGGTGGCGCCCGGATCGTCAAGCAGCGGATTGACGCGAGTGCCCACGGCTTCGAGCCTGGGCATCAGATCGTCTCGTGCGCGGATAGACAGACGCTTGAGTCGCTTATTGGCGGCCGCGCGCTTGCTGATCGAACCGGCCAGGAGCCGTGGACGATCACTGACGAGTCCGTCTGGCAGATGCTCGCCGGCCAGTTAGCGGTCGGGGTCTACAATACCTTGCTCCACTGGTCGCCTGATGTGGTCGTGATCGGTGGTGCTATGGTTACCAAGAAGCCAGGGATAAGCCTGGACGTGGTGCAGCGGGAGCTCGAACGCCTGAACGCAATCATCCCCGAGCTTCCGCCGATTTTGCCAGCGACGCTCGGCTCAGTTGGCGGGCTCTACGGCGCCCTCGCCTTGGCGACCAAGCGCTAGATAGCGGGAGCGTTCGGTTGCCGGCAGCCGCTCAATAGCGTAGCGCAGCATTGTTCTCGGCATTGCGGCACCGTGTGCGGCGAGGAATTTCTTCAGCGTGTCTTCATCACGCTTGCCAATTTCCCGAAGCATCCAACCGACTGCCTTGTGGATGAGGTCGTGTGGGTCGTTGAGGAGCTTTCGTGCCAGCGCAAACGAGTCGTCGATGTGGCCGGCGCGAATGAAAGCGAAGGTTGTGAGCACCGCAATCCGGCGGTCCCAGATCGAGTCAGAGGCCGCGAGCGTACTGAGGATCGAGCGGTCAGTCTGCAGCAGGTAGTCACCGAGAATCTGGGGTGCTGACGTGTCCACGAGATCCCAGTTGTTAACCTGCGCCTTGTGCTTCAGATAGAAGCGGGCAATTCGGGCCTTGCCGGATGCGTCGGCCCGCCGGTACTGCTCAACGAGCAGGACGAGGGCAGTAAACCGAAACTCGTGGGCCGGACTTTCAAGGAGTGACGCAATGTCTCGTAGCGGGAGGTCACGGTAGGCTTTGGCAATCGGGCGT
>CAZOUL010000084.1:0-2970 GCA_964583025.1 uncultured Candidatus Saccharibacteria bacterium | reverse complement strand
GCCACACAAGGGCGTCAACCCTGATGAAGTCGTGGCGCTCGGTGCTGCCATTCAGGCAGGGGTGCTGGGTGGTGAGGTGCAAGATCTCCTGCTCTTGGACGTGACGCCACTCACGCTCGGACTTGAAACGCTGGGTGGTGTCCTGACACCGCTCATTGAGCGAAACAGCACGATTCCCACCTCGAAAACCCAGGTGTTTTCGACCGCAGCCGACAACCAGACCTCAGTAGAAATCCATGTTCTCCAGGGAGAACGCCAAATGGCCGGCGACAATCGCTCACTGGGCCGGTTTGTACTCGACGGCATCCCGCCGGCACCGCGTGGAGTCCCGCAAATCGAAGTCAAGTTCGATATCGACGCGAACGGCATCTTGAACGTTTCAGCGAAAGACAAGGCGACTGACAAAGAGCAAAAGATCACGATCCAATCGTCATCAGGCCTTTCTGAAGAAGAAATCGAGCAGATGCGAAAAGACGCGGAATCACACGAAGCCGAAGATAAGAAGAAGCGGGAAGTTGTCGAGCTCAAGAACCGCGCCGACACGCTCGTCTATACCGCTGAGAAAACCCTCAAAGACGCAGGCGACAAGGTCAAACCCGAGGATAAACGGGCAGTCGAGGATGCAATTCTTGCCGTGAAGGGTACAATGGACAAGGATCCCGCAGAGCTCACCAAGAGCGTCGAAGCGCTCGAAGCCAAGCTCTCCGAACTTGGCAGTCATCTTTACCAGCAACCTGATGCTGAGGGCCAAACAGACTCGAGCGGGGATGAAAGCAGCAAGGAAGCTTCCGACGACGCTGGTTCAAAAGAGAAGTAGGAGGGGTGAGAAGTATGACCGGGACGTGGGTGCGAGGTGCGGCGCTCGTATGCTTGATCGTGGTGGGCTTCACCGGATGCCTTCGTCGTGATGCCGAACCTGAACCCCAAGATACCTCAGATACGACGCCCCAGCCGACTGTAAGCGATCTCACGACATTGCCGCCGTCGAGCTTCGACCAAGAACTTGCCACGCATCTCGAACAGGCGACCGAAGCAGCCACGACTTGGAAAGAGGACGCCCTCCTCACCTATGTCTCCGTCGAACTCCCCGCCAGCCTCGTGCCGAACAGTGGCAACGAGGTCTATGTTTTCGGCTCAGCCGGCGACGTTGAAAACTGGTACACCTACTCGATTGCCCAAGAAACAGGAAAGTTTGTCCGGGCGATCATTCCAAAAGAAGATTTCTTAGGCCGAGATCTTGAGCCGATCAACCAAGAGTTCTGGACGATGAACTACGTGGAGGCCTTGCAGCTGGCCGAGCTCAACGGCGGCTTCGACTTCCGAACGACCAATCCAGGCACGACGGCAACCACATTCCTTTCCCACCGGGCACCGAGGAATTGGCTCTGGTGGACCGTAGAGTATACTGCGCCAACAGGCCAGCAACTCACTCTCCTCGTAAATCCATTCCGGGGTGAAGTCGTCGACGAAACGGGCACCGAGATTGCTCCACCTGGCGGCCTCCCGACGCCATCGACGAATTCCTCAACAACGCCGGCTGCTGACGACACGCTCTAACCCACCGGCCTTGCCGTTGCCCTCGGGGCAGCGTATACTCGGACGTTATTCCTGGAGAAGCTATGGCCAAAGACTACTATAAGATTCTCGGGGTCTCGCGGAACGCGACGGCCGAAGAGCTGAAACGGGCCTACCGCCACCTGGCCCAGAAGCACCATCCGGATAAGGGTGGCGACCCAGAACGGTTCAAAGAAGTGAACGAGGCCTACCAAGCCCTCTCCGATCCGAAGAAGCGCGCTGCCTACGACCAGTTTGGCACCACCGACTTCTCGGGCTTCGGAGGCCCAGGTGCAGGAGCTGGGTTCGACGATATCTTCGGTGGCCGGCGCAGTGCTGGGTTCGGAGGAGGACTCGGAGACATCTTCGAAACCTTCTTCGGCCAAGCGTTTTCTCAAGTCCAAGTTGAACTCCGGGTAAAACTCACTCAGGCCCTCCTCGGAGACACGATCCGTTTCCGTACCCAACAGGGAGAAGACGTCGAACTCAAGTTACCGCCCGGCACCCAGGACGGCCAAGCCTTTCAGTTTTCCGGAAAAGGCATGCCCTACCGTGGCGGCCGCGGCGACCTCCTGGCGGTAGTGCGAATCGAGTATCCACGGCGTCTCACCAACAAGCAGCGGGCAATCATTGAACAGCTTCGCGACGCCGGCCTCTAGGGAATACTCCCCATTGCTTCCGTAGGCATTCTGTTATACTTGATATATTCAGGAGGGAGGGACGTGAGTCCAAGCTGGGATTTGTTTCTAACGATTTTCTTTATCGTTGGCATCGCCTACGGGATGATGCTGCAACGTGAACGAACTGTCGTGACGACTGTGGCAATTTACGTGTCACTAGTGCTCACCAGTTTGCTCACCGAACCGGTGAGCGGCTTCTTTACCGGCGAAACCACGATCAGCTCATTCTTCGTGAACCTCAATGCTTCGCCGTTTGTTATCCAGGCAGGGATTTTCGTCGCCGTCATTCTCTTAGTCCAGATGAAGAGCGGCCTCTCTGGCGGCCGGGATGGTACCGGCCTCCTCTCACCGTTTGAGGTGTTCAGCTACAGCTTTTTAAATACTGCTCTTATCGTCACCACCCTGATCTCATTCCTCCCCGAAGAAGCCCGGGCGTCAATGATCGAACAGTCGAACATGGCCGGCTTCCTCGCCAGCCACCACAGCTGGTGGATTATTCTCCCGGTCGCCGCTCTTGTCTTCTTCAGTTGGAACCGCAACCCGCTAAGCCGCTCGTACTAATTCCTGATCAAGAAAAAACCTCAGTGTACACTGAGGTTTCGTGTTTGAGACACCTATGCCATGACATAGCCGATCCGCTGGCGGAGTTCCTTATGGTGGAGTCGAAATTCCGCCTCGGGATAGCGCTTTCTTAGCCGCTCGTAGAGCATGGTGGCACAGTAGACGCTCAGATCCC
>CAZOUL010000083.1:1788-3075 GCA_964583025.1 uncultured Candidatus Saccharibacteria bacterium | reverse complement strand
AGGTGATAGCGATCACCGGCCCTCGTGGCAGCCTCAGCTATCTAAGCGACGAGATCGTTACCGACCAAGCCGGCAGCGCGATCACTGTCTTCATCCGCCAATAAAAAAGCTCCACCCAACCCGAAGGCTGAATGGAGCGTATTTAGTATATCTCGTACCGATCGGTCGACCGGAGGGGGACGGTGGTCTGAAAAACCACCCCATGGACCAGCCGACCCTGCAGGTCGTAGCCGTGCCTGAGCGCAACCTGCCGGGTTTCGGCCACCAGGATTTTACCCTGGGGCGTGTTCCGGAAGATCCGGATCATCTGCGGCGCGCCGCAGAGTTTCTCGAGTGCGCCCGGTGCCAGGGGAATGAAGTGCTCGTAGCACTCCGCTCCCTGTTCGGTCGGCGCATACTCAATCGCCGGAGGAGAGGCGGCTGCCGCCCCACCCGGCCCGTAGAAGTACGGCCGAAGCCGCGGATCCAACCACCAACGGTTCACAACCACGGCAGCTTTCATTGCCGCGAGTCGCAGTATGGCTTGCTCTTTGCTTGCCATCCGGAACACCGTATCTTGGTTGTCGTACCGGTGCTCGCTGTACTGGGCCCACGGGGCACTAATACCCCAACCCGCGCTCCCTCCTAGCTTCACGATCTCTGAGTTCATGACGCCGACGGTGTCACCATCCAGTGTCCCCCCGGTCTTGGGATTTATTAGAAGAATGTTTAACGTCATGAGCTGTTCTTGGACAACATTGTCGCGGTGGTTGTGATGGTGGACAGAGTACCCTCTGTACCCGGCTGACTGTTGCGAGCCCCCACCTTCTGTCGACCATCCTTCCCTATAGTAGTAAGTGATGAGCAGATGAGGGTACTGCTCCCGAGCGGCATCTATTTTCGTATGAGAATCTTTCAAGTTGTGCATCAGATTCTCGCCCCGGACTTCCAGTCCGGTGTTTAAGCCCTTCTTCTCCGACAAAAACTCGGACAGAAAGCCGACCAGCGCCTTGTGGCTCACCCACTGTGAATTTTCTTGCGGCTGTGGCGCAGGAATAAACACAACCCCTGGAGAGTGATTCGATTGCGTGGTCGGCGGTGAAGGAGCAGGATGGTACTGACCGCCGTAGGGTTGGCCGCCTATTGTTTGGGCAAACGCCGGCACTGCCAGCAACAACACCAAACCGACAACTGCTGCAAAAAACTTCATGTTAACACCCTCCAAAAAAAAATCGTTCTCCCGTAGGAAAACGGTGGAGTATACCTGGTTTTCTCCGAGAGGTCAAGGTGACGGGGTCGAACCCAACC
>CAZOUL010000083.1:0-1778 GCA_964583025.1 uncultured Candidatus Saccharibacteria bacterium | reverse complement strand
TGTATACTACAAGCGCTGACGAAGCTTCGGAGGGAGATGGTCAACCTGCGCTCGTTCGTCCAATTTGCCAACCGGGGAGAAGAGGAGCGGGCCGCCGAGATGCAGGCCGCAACCCTGAACCTCCCGTACGTCAATCTCGCCGACCGGGCGATCAAACCGGACACGCTCCACCTTATCCCTCGGGAAACGAGCGACCAGCTGCTCGCGGTCGCGGTTGAACAACAGGGAAACCGGGTGGTGGTGGCAAGTCCCACGCCGGCCAACCCGGCCTTGGGCTCATTTCTTGCCGAGTTCGGCCCGGCCAACGGCCTGGAGCTCACCCTCGCGGTTTGCTCGATGAGCTCCTACACCTACGCCCGGAAGCTCTACGAGCTTGCCGATCACCACGTCCCCGAGGCCGAGGTTGCACCAGGCGAGACCATCGTGACCAAATCTCTGGAAACCTTCCAGGATAAACAGGCGATTGCCGCCCGGCTCACCAGCGTCTCCACCACCGAGGCCTTGGATATCCTCTTCGCCGGCGCCCTGAGCCTCCGGGCCTCGGACATCCACCTTGAACCAACCGAGACCGGCCTGGTGATCCGTTTCCGAATCGACGGCGTCCTCCAGCAAATCGGCAACGAGCTCCCGCTCACGCTCTACAAGTCGCTCCGCAGCCGGATCAAGTTCCTCGCCCAGTTGAAGCTCGATATTTCCGCAGAACCCCAAGATGGCCGGTTCGAGTTCAAGGCCGGCGAGAAAGCAGTAGACGTCCGTGTCTCCGCGCTCCCAACCCCGTTCGGCGAGACCTTTGTCCTTCGCTTGCTGTCGGGTGGCTCGTCGCTCATCACCCTCGACGAGCTCGGCTTCACGCCCGAGCAAACCGCCACCATCCGCCAGGCAATCCACCGACCGAACGGCTTGATCTTAAACACCGGGCCAACCGGATCCGGAAAAACCACGACGCTCTACGCGATCCTCGCCGAGCTCAACAAGCCTGGGGTGAAGATTATTACGATCGAGGATCCGATCGAATACAAGATCAAGGGTGTCCAGCAGTCGCAGATCGAGCCGGACAAAGGCTACGACTTCGCCACCGCCCTAAAGAGCGTTGTCCGCCAAGATCCGGACATCATCATGGTCGGTGAAATCCGGGACGCCGAAACCGCCGTCACTGCTGTCCAGGCGGCGCTGACTGGCCACCTCGTCCTCTCCACACTCCACACCAACTCGGCTGCCGGCGCCATCCCCCGGCTTCTCGATATGGGGGTCAAAACCTACCTGCTTTCGGGCGTCATCAATCTCATCATCGCCCAGCGGTTGGTTCGCCGGCTCGCTCACCCCGACAAACAGGGCGATGACCGGTACCAGGGCCGGGTGGCCATTGCCGAGCTCCTCGCCCCGAACCACGACATCGAGACGCTCATTCAGCAGAAAGCCTCGATCGACGAGTTCCAAGAAGCCGCCCAGCAGGCAGGGATGGTCAGCCTCTACCAGGACGGCTTGGCGAAAGTTACCGCTGGCCTCACAACCAAAGAAGAAGTCGAGCGGGTGGCAGCCGAGCGGGGCGGGGGCGAGTAGGATCTTTTCTTGTCTCGGCGAACCTGGTAGACTGAGGCGTCGCGGAGAGGTGGCTGAGTGGACGAAAGCGCCGCACTCGAAATGCGGTATGCGCGCAAGCGTATCGTGGGTTCGAATCCCACCCTCGCCGCCAAGAATCACATTTCGAAAAATCAAGGTTGGAAGCCTCGGCGCAAAGCGCCTCGGCATGGTATTTTTCCGCAATTTTGAAGGCATTT
>CAZOUL010000082.1:0-3168 GCA_964583025.1 uncultured Candidatus Saccharibacteria bacterium | reverse complement strand
ACCCGCGTATCCAGCTTGGAAGGCTGGCGCTCTACCATTGAGCTACTCCCGCAGGAGCGCTCATTATCTCCAGCAGATCCGAACCGGTCAATCATCCGAGATTAATCGAACCGTTCGCGATCAAAATCAACAGCCACGACAGCAGTATCATAAGAACGCCAATAGCGAGCCTCATTCGCCCACGAGCACCCTCTCGCCAGATCTTCACGTGTTCCAGTCGATGCTGACCCAAGGCGACGATCAGCAGTATTACGATCAGAGGCGCAACGAATACAAAATTGTAGAGCACCAAGAGCAGAAAAGCGGTGAGGTCAAAATACTGGGAAAGAATAGTAATGATTGCTAAGTACGGAGCTCCCGTGCAAGGTAGCTCGACAGCAGCAACAAACCCACCGAGCAAGAACATACCCATCAGTGTCGTCCGTGAGGCCAGCCCCGGGATCATTTTGGCAAATACTGGTGGGATACCAAGAGAAAGCCCTTTGCCGTACCAGAAGTAATCTTTCACCTCAACCAAGCCAGCCCAAACTAGCAGCGTCGCGACTGCGATAGAGACATACTCGGCAACAACCAGGGGGATCTTGGCAAACGAGACGAGCAGGCCAAGGCCGGCCAAGAGATAAAAGAGGAAAACAGCGAAAATATAGATACCACCGAGTTGTAGTAATTTCTTGGGCGAGCCATGGGCGGCCAGAACCGTCGAAATCATGAGGATCAGAACCCCGATCGCGCACGGGTTAATCGAATCAATGGCGGCGGTAGCCACCACAGTAATGATTGTCGGCAGCTGTGCCTCAACGCCCATTGCTACTCCGTACTAATTCGTACTCGCCCTGATCGGCTGCAATCCGGATAAAATCACAGACTGCATCCGCTTGGTCGAGCACTCGGTCACTGAGCTGAAACACCAGGCAATCTCCAGGTGGCACTGTTGGATGCGGGGCGAGAACAAACTTAGGCGCAATTTCGCGGTCGAGTTTCTTTTCCGTAATGACCCGCCCCTCTGTTCGAAAAGCAAAGACTTGAAGCGTCGCAGGCTGCCCGCCCGGGCAAAGTCCGCCATCGCGAAGCTGAACCAAGCCGTCCTCCGTCGGAAGGAGAAGAAAACCAGGCGAAAAACTTCCTCCGATCACGTCAAAAAACCGCTCAAGAAACACATCCTGCAACTCTTGAACTACTCCCTCGACGTGGATTCGGTTGTCATTGTGCTCGTGCAGAACCGGCGTGCCAATCCGGTTGGTAAGTCCAGTTGGATCAAGCAGGTCAACCTCGGTGCCACAATGGTCGATGACAAAGTCTGCATGCCAATGGACCGGTCCACCAGTAACCGAGTTCAAGTTGCCAGCGACGGTCGAAGCAATGAGGCCAAGCGTCGCACCTAGTGATACAACAATGATCGCCCCGAAGAGCCAGCGCTTTATCCACTCCTTTGGACTATCGAGCACGAGCGCCACAACCACGAACAGAACAAGCAGAGCGGTGCCCAACCCCACCGACCACCATCCAAACAGACTGTAGTCGATGACTGGGCGCTGGACAGCGTGGCCAGTGGCCGTGGCAGGCACAAGGAAGCTGACAAGCCCGGTAGCAACAATGAGCGTGCTAGCAAAATTCACAGATCGCTGGATCCTTCTCTCCGGCGCCTTGCTTGCCGCAACACTCCGTACAACAAAAAGACTTACCGTCCTTCTCGAATCGCTCGGATTCCTTCTTCTCCTTGCCGCACTGTTCGCAGGTAAAGGTTTTTTCCTGATCGGCCATGCACCCTCCTTATTGAATAATTATTGTACCAATATCCACAGAGCCATCCTACAGCGGATACGTTCTTTTGAGAGAGATAGAAGTTCGGATGGTGACCCCAGGGGGAATCGAACCCCCATTTGCACCTTGAAAGAGTGCCGTCCTAGCCGTTAGACGATGGGGCCGGGTCGCTTCGCTCTCAATCCTAATGTCTAATAACTAAATCCTAAACGATGTGTTTAGAAATTTAGACATTAGACATTAGAAATTCAGACGAAGTCTGTCTGGAGGGCCTGGTGGGATTCGAACCCACGACCAATTGCTTAAGAGGCAACTGCTCTACCGCTGAGCTACAGGCCCATGTCGTTTCTCTCTAAAATCCTAAATACCGAATAGAAAAATCCTGCACAATCTTCTCACTGGCACGCCCGGAGGGATTCGAACCCCCGACCTTCTGGTCCGAAGCCAGACGCTCTATCCACTGAGCTACGGGCGCACAGCCGCTGACATTTCGCTGACATTTCAATGTCGCCTGAAAGGCGGTTGGGGTGACTAGAGGGATTCGAACCCTCGACCCCCGGGACCACAACCCGGTGCTCTAACCGCTGAGCTATAGTCACCACATATGCTTCATACTACTAAACTGGCGCGCCCGGAGGGATTCGAACCCCCGACCAACGGGTTAGAAACCCGCTGCTCTATCCACTGAGCTACGGGCGCCTCTCAGGATACTACCAGATACTCCCTGCCCGGTAAGGCATGAAGTGACTGGGAATCTTACCAAAGCAACGAAGAACCGTCCAGGCACGTTTGAGGTGATGGTGTATAGTTACTCATGAACATATTTCACTCCTATGGCACTTGGAACTGCAAACTACAAATCGATTGGCCTACTCGTTGGTATCGCTACTGTTGGCGTGATTGTGGTGGTTGCGACGGTCAGCCTCCAGGGAAGCAACCAGCAAGCTGCCGATACACAACCGATCCTAGAGAGTACCTCCGGACTCGTGATTGACTCTCCAATTGAGTGGACAATTGGCAGTGCTTCGACAAATACCGTCCAGCTTCGATCGACTCACCTGGGAAGTATCCAGACTCAGCGAAGCACTTGCACCAGCTTTTCTAATGCGATTTCTGATTCAGTCCAGGCTGGACTCCTGAACCGAGCTCCAAACGAAGCGGAAACTGCCTGGAAACGACAGTTTCCTGGCCTGGTGCGCGTGACGGTGCTTGAATCCATTGGTGGATCTCCCGTCCTCCTTGGCATTGACACCTGCACTGAAACGCTCACGAAGCGCTCGTTGACGCTACGCGGGCAGGCCTATAAAAACAACGCCGAAGTCCGATTAACCAGAGAGATTCCTCAAGATGAGATGCTCAGTACTGCAGATCTACGGCTCCTGGCAACTGAAATCGGCCAAGGCGGTG
>CAZOUL010000081.1:0-3169 GCA_964583025.1 uncultured Candidatus Saccharibacteria bacterium | reverse complement strand
TCACACCGGCGGAGTCGACCACATCGGTACGCATCATACGAACGAGATCGCCCAGTCGGTTGCAGCGCACGAGAAGCCACTCGCCAACTACTGGCTTCACGGCGCCTTCATGAGCGTGGATGGGCAGAAAATGAGCAAATCACTCGGCAATACCTACACGCTCGCCGATATCGTCGAGCGCGGTTACGACCCGTTGGCGTTCCGCTTGCTCTGTCTCATGACCCACTACCGGAAGCCACTCAACTTCACTTGGGAAGCGCTCCGGGCGGCGCAACAAGGGTTGCATAATCTTCATACGATCGTGAAATCACTGAATGTTGGCGAAGGTCCGGCGTCAATAGAAGCAGCCGCTGAGCAAGAATTTCGCGCTGCGATTAGTGATGATCTTTCTGTGACTCGCGCCCTCGGGCTCCTCTGGCAGACCCTCCGTAGTACAGCGGTGAGCGATGCGGAAAAGCGAGACATTGTTGAGCGGTGGGATGCGGTGCTTGGGCTCGGGCTTAGTGAGTATGTCGGGCAAGGTATCGAAATACCAGAGGCGATTCAGAAATTACTCAACGAACGCGAAAAGTACCGGCAACTGAAAGATTTTGAGATTGCAGACCGGCTGCGAGCCGAGATCGAAGGCGCCGGGTACGAGGTGCGGGATACCCCAGGTAGTGGATCGACGGCCGTACCAAGAATGGGGGAGACACTGCTTTAGACGCTTGACGAACGGAAGAGAACCTGCTAGACTTTCTAGTTTCGTTGGGATAGCATAATGAAAGAGCCAGTGGAGGGACCCACTGGTTTTTGTGTCTCCGACACAATCCAGCGAAGCCGCGACAGCGGTGAAGTTGGATCGAACATTTCACTTACGGTCGTTCATTCGGTTCTGACTAGGAACTGCGGAGAGTTGTGATCGTGCTTGCACGTTCACATTGCCCCTCCTTCCCAGTTGCCCCCTGGGTCAGTGCGAGCTTGCTCGCCCTGCCTGGTCAGAACTGAGAGAGCGACCCGCTCTTTCTACCAGGAAGGGCGCAGGCTCATAGGGGATTGTTCTCCAAGGGGCTGCACTCGAAAAATTCAATAGTTCAAAGACTGTGTGTTGCGAGTTTCTGCTCGCGACCCCGAAGTTTGATTTTTTTTGCGGTCAAAACCGCAGGAAGGAGGGGAGTGCGTGAATATCAAATGCGCATTATTTGTAGCACTGCTGGCTCTTGCGGTGATGACCGCAAGTCCAGCTCAGGCAAACGGCTCCATTTTTGCCGGCGGGAACATTACCGTTGGTATGAGGGAGACCGTGAGAAACGCCGGCGTTGACGGTAACTTCAATATCGAGGTGTATTACACCCCCGATGGGAGAGTGCCGAATGCCGAGGACCGCCAACGCGGTCCTGCCTACACGCTCGAGGGAAACTACCTTGAGCCGGGTGTCATTAACCGAACGCCAGGTGACCCAGTTGGTCGCTGGTGGGCAGTGATCAACTGGAAGCCGCTAAACGCGGGTGAAATCAAGACGATACAGACCGAATTGGAGGCCGTAGAGTTGCCATATAGTGCTGAGCTTGGTGGTTACCTGGTTGACTTGTCGGCCATGCCGGCGGGCAAGTATTTCGTCGGCCTCTCGGTTAGTCACCTGGGAGGCGAGAACGTCACCCAGGTGCTGATCTTTGTATTTCGGTCGCGCCGTCAGGTCACTGACCAGGCCGGGTTTTGGCTGACGGTTTTTGACCCGGAACGTCCGTATTACGAAGCCGAGGTGGCAGCGAGCCCGTTCATGCGCGGCTTTGAGCCACTCAACGGGGCGAAGGTGTTCGAGTCGGCAACCGGCGAACAGGCGCCATTGCGACTCATTCCTGTGTCTCGAGAAACCGGATTACCGGCTCCAGACGGCACCGTTTCGTCGGGATCCGGAAGAGTCCGGTTGAGCTTGTACCAGGACCAGCACTTGCTGCAGCCTGGTGCCCGCGGTGAGTTTAAGCTCGTTGCGGTCGATGGCTCCTACCAGACGCCGATGGTTCCGGTGGATGGGAACTATACGTTCCATGTTCCTCCGGGCCGTTACTACGTCTGGGGCGACCAGAAGGCTTGGCAGCTCCCTCCGGGCGCTGCTGCGCAGTTCGACGTGGACACGCAAGTGATCCACGAAGTCATCCTGGAGAGGAAGTGAAGCCCATGGATCGACGGGACTTTCTGAAATCTGCGGCCAGCCTGGTCGCACTGTCGTTTTTTCCAGCTCGGGCATTTGCCCGTTCTGCTGCTACGACCCGAGTCTGCCGGCTCGGCGTAGCGCCGCTGCTTGGACCTTGCTGGTCTATCGAGGAGCTGATGCGTCTCGCCAACGCCAATGAGGGGTTGATTCGGGAGGCGGTTCGACAGGCCGGGCACAACCAAGAGGTTGCGGACCGGGTCGTCGAAGCCTTGCGGCTCGGCCAAGTCCAAGAGAACGTCCTGCCGGACGGGATCATCTTGGACACGATGGGCTGGTACGGGTACAACACCTCTGGCCAGCTCGGGGTCCATACGATCCTAACCCCGCAGCTTGCATTGGGGGCACCGGTACCGTGCTGGGCCTTCGAGACCAAGGTCGGCCAGAAGGTGATCGTCTGGGTGCTGCCCAAACGGTGCGGCAACCTGGCGCGGTTCGATGTTCGCATCGAGGCTCCACCGCCAGTTGCGCCACCGCCTCCTGTGTCGGTCGTACCGCCGCCTCCGCCTCCGCGGTTCTACTTCCCTGAAGGCAAGCCGCGGAGCCAGGTGGCGTTGGGTCACCAGCAGTACCTCGGATCAACCGTTTCCGGCTTAAGTCTGCAGTGGCAGGCCAAGCCTGGAGACGTCAGTGTCGCGGTCAACCAGACCGGCTCGACCAACAACAACGTCAACAAAAACATCAACCTGAATGAGAATGGCAACAACATTCAGGTTGAAAACTCCAACAACAATGTAAACCTGAACAACAATTCTGCGACCGCCCAGGCGCAGAATGTTGTTCCGGTAAATGTGGTGGTCAACACCGGCGACGGGAACGCCGGTGGGGCGGCCACCGGGACGGGCCAGCAGGGCTCGTCTACCAACCAGCAATAGGAAGGATCTGACCCCGGGAGCGAATGCTCGCTTCCCGGGGTCAGCCATTTTTCTTTGTACGTGTAACCCTTACGACGATTCGTCGCCGTAAGAGCAATTCGTA
>CAZOUL010000080.1:0-3178 GCA_964583025.1 uncultured Candidatus Saccharibacteria bacterium | reverse complement strand
CTCTTGGTGCTCTACCGTTTCCTCGCCCATGTGCCCATGCCCGGGGTTGATTTGAACGCGCTGCGCAACTTCTTTGCTGGTAACGAGGTGTTCGGCTTGCTGAACTTGTTCACTGGCGGTTCACTCGAGAATTTCTCGCTCGTCCTCATGGGGGTCGGCCCGTACATTACCGCCTCGATTATCTTCCAACTCTTGATCGTCATCGTGCCCCGACTTGAGGAGATTCAGAAGGAGGGCGAAGCTGGTCGGCAGCGAATCAACCAGTACACGCGGCTCCTCACCGTGCCACTTGCGGTCCTGCAAGGGTACGGAACCCTCATCCTCCTCCAAAACCAAGGAGTGATCGGCAGCTTCTCGCCGCTCGATCTCGCTACGGTACTCGTGACGATTACTGCCGGCTCAATCCTCGTCATGTGGCTCGGTGAGTTGATCTCAGAAAATGGTATCGGCAACGGCGTGTCGCTCATCATCACTCTCTCAATTCTCGCCGGTATCCCTTCGGCGCTCTCGCAGACCTTCTCGGTAGCCGACCAGCTCAACATCGTTAACATCCTCCTCTTCGCCGTGGTCGGGCTCTTGGTGACCGTGGCCATCATCTATGTCAACGAGGCGGAGCGGCGTATTCCCATTACCTATGCCAGGAGGGTCCGTGGGGTTGAGGCCCGTGGTGGCGTAGCGACGACGCTGCCGCTCAAGGTACTCATGGCTGGTGTGATCCCGATTATCTTTGCCCTCTCGATGATGATCTTTCCGCCAGTCGTTGCCCGTTTCCTGCAATCGGTAGAGATTGACTGGGTAGCCCGGGCCGCCGAAACTATTACGACCCTTTTTGCCAATGATACGTTCTACGCGGTTGCCTACTTTTTCTTGGTTATTCTCTTCACCTACTTCTATACCTTCGTCATCTTTCAGCCCGAGCAAGTTGCGGAGAATATCCAGAAGCAGGGCGGTTTTGTTCCGGGCCTGCGGCCCGGCCGGGAAACTGCGGAATATCTTGGGAACGTGCTGAACCGGATTACCTTCTTTGGCTCGATTTTTCTGGCAACCATCGCCGTTTTGCCCTTCATCGTCCAAGCGTTAACTGAGATCCAGACGCTTGTGCTCGGTGGCACCGGTATTCTCATCGTCGTCGCGGTGACGCTCGATACAATGAGGCAGATCCGGGCTCAGCTTGTGACGCGTCGCTATGAGTTCTAGGGCACCGGCTGGCTGGTTTGGCGGCGTCCTCCTCTTTCTCCTCCTCGGAGGATTTGCTTATATCGCCTCAAGTTCTCCGCAGGGAGGCGCGCCGGCTGACGCCGTACCAGCTGGCATCGACGCGCCGGCGCCGGATGTCACAGAAGAACCAGTCTCTGATACTTCCAAGGACACGACGCGACCCGCTGCGCTGCTACTGAAGAAGGAGGGCGAGGTTTCGACGTTGGTACGGACAGATAGCCAAGGCGGTGAATCGATACTTTTTACCGATGCTGATGAGGCGTTCCGGATTGAGCGGTTCCTTGCCCCAACCTCAGCCGGCTGGATTGGTGCCCATACTAGGGAAGGCGAGCGCTATCAGCTTCGACGGGTTAGTCTTGATGGGAGCGGAGACAGCGAAGTACTGCGGGAAGACATTGGCTCGGCGCCGGTCGGGTTGCGCACCGACGGCGCAGCCATTGCGTTTGTGCGATTCAGTAACGCGGAGCGTTCATTTGGATTTTCACTGGTGGCACTCGACCTAGCTACCGGCGCTGAGGAGGTAATTGATACCAGCCCTGCCGGTATTGCCTTGCCCCAATGGAGTAATCAGGCGAAACTTGCAGCAGTCGTTGGCCAGGCCTCCCCAGACCAAGGGCAGGTTGTCACTGTCTGGGACGATGGGGTCAAGCGCGAATGGTGGACCACTGATCCAGGCCAGGTGGTCGTTTCACTGGGTTGGCTCGGCGAGGAGTTGCTCGCCACCGTCGAACCACTCGCGAGCAACGGGTACGAGCAGGCTCGGGTGGTGCGACTGCGGGCCGACGGCCAGGTTCATGAACTGGTCGATCAGCCAGGCCGGGAGTCCGGACTTGCCGGTTCGGGCCGGTGGTTCGGATTCGTCACGCTTGCGACCGCAACGGCAACGAGTGGTCCAGTCGCCATGGTGAATATCGAAACGTCAGATCGGTTCGAACTCGGCACCGCCGCTCAGGTGGCAGGGTTTACGGAGGGATTATGAAGCTCTTGAAGCCAGCACTCATTTTATTCATTGGCATCCAGGGTTCAGGAAAGGGAACGCAGGCCTCGGCATTGGCAGCCGATCTCGACCTACCACTGATTATTGCTGGTGACATGTTCCGAGCCGTTGCTGCGGAGCCGACCGAGCTCGGTCGGGCAGTGAAGGAAAATCTTGCCCATGGACGTATTATGACCACCCAGCAGTGGAAGGCAGTAGTCGGCCGTTACCTTGAAACTCAGGATCTCCGGCGGGGCGCGGTGCTCGACGGCGTCTTGCGCTCGCCAGACCAAGTGGAAGCATTCCAAAAAATCGTTGCCGAACAATCGCTTCCGCCACTCGTCGTGCTCTACCTTGCGCTCAAAGAGGAGGTGGCGTTCAACCGACTTCTCAAGCGTGCTCGCGCCGACGACAAGCCAGCGCAGCTTCAGGAAAGATTCGCCTGGAGTCGGGCTCAGACACTGCCAGTGGTGGAGCACTACCGAAGCCGAGGCACCTTATTTGAGATCGACGGCGACCAGTCGATTGACGATGTCCATGCCGCTATCGCAAGTGCCTTGGTCGAAGCAGGAGTGATTGCTCGATGAACAACTCACTCGTGAAGTCGCCAGAAGCTCTCGAGGCCATGCGTCAGGCAGGTCGGATTTTTGCCCGGACCATGGCTCGACTTCGTGGTGCGCTGGCCATTGGCACGACTCCTGTCAAGCTCGACCACGTTGCCCGGGCATCAATCTTGGCTGCCGGAGCCGAACCGGCATTTCTCGGCTACCAGGGCTACCAAGACGTGCTCTGTGTGTCGGTGAATGATGTGGTTGTCCACGGCGTGCCAGACGAACGTCCGTTCGAGTCCGGTGACATCGTGAGTATTGATCTCGGCGTCCGTTACCATGGCTGGAACGTCGACGGAGCCGAGACCCAGATTGTCGGCGAGGCCCCGGACGAAGGAAGAAGGCTCGTTGCAGCTACGGAAGCCGCTTTGGCGGC
>CAZOUL010000079.1:0-3200 GCA_964583025.1 uncultured Candidatus Saccharibacteria bacterium | reverse complement strand
AACCCAGACCCACGCAGCACCCCGCCAGCGGCGGGGTGGTTTTATGGAAAGGAGATGCAATGGCAGAGGCACGGATGATACGGCCTGAACGGTGGCAGCAAACGATGGAGAGTGCCGAGCTCACTCCAGCGGTGCTTGATCGCGGCATTCGTCGTCAGGAGATCATCTCCCAGGAAGATGGTGTGGTGTGGGTTGATTTTCGCCCATGGCAGGCCCAGAATGATCAGCTCGAAACGCTCGTTCGCGCGTGCGATACTCTCGTTGAGCCGCCAGCCTCGAGAGAGGCAGCGTTGCGCGACATCCGGGAAACATTGGCGGTGTTGCCCAGTCACCGTGAGTTGGCGAACCGGCCGGCCGACACCTTGCCGGCGGCCGAGTGGATGATGTAGAAAGGATCATCATGCACCTCCTTTTGATCCAGTGCCGCACCGATGCCTCCGCGCCGCATGAGCATGCGTGCGTGAGCACCCATGCCGGACTCGATGTAGACGCGATTTCTGTGGTGAACCCGGTCACCCACCCGGGCTCGCTGGCTGCTCAGCGGATCCACGAGTACGACGCAGTCATCCTCGGTGGGTCCGGTGAGTTCTGCATTACCCAGCCGACGGCGTTCCAAGGAGCGGTTGACGAGATCCGGCCGTTCCTCGATGAGGTCTTACGGTACGACCATCCCTTTCTAGGGATGTGCTTGGGCCACCAGGTACTGGCCTGGCACCTTGGTGCCCGGGTGCTGGCTGATCCCAACCAATCCCAGGTCGGGTCATTCACGGTCACAGTCACGGAAGATGGTCGGCAGGATCCGCTGTTTGCCGATATGCCGGAGCGGTTCACCGCTCAGCACGGCCACAAGGATTCCGTCGATGAACTGCCTGCTGGCGCTCGCCACCTCACCCAAGGGGAGCGGAACCGGGTCAGCGGGTATCGCATTGGGGAGCGGGTTTACGGGCTCCAGTTCCATCCGGAGCTGACCCTCGACGATCTCATGACCCGCCTTGAGTTGTACCCGGAGTACTTGAAGGGCCGCTCGATTGCCGAGGCCCGGAAAGATTTTCAGGAATCTCCCCAGGCGCCGCGGGTGCTGAGAAACTTCTTTACTCACGTCGTTCCGGCCCACGCCCGGGCACCGCAGGTGATGGCTGATTTAATTGTTGGCGAGGTACCTTCTTAGGATTTTCCTTCGCACTTTTTTAGAAAAAGTGCGCCAACTGTTCACCGGTCGCGGTTTTCGGTTTACTGAGCCTATGCCATCCATCAAAGCCCGGGGGATTGTGCTCAAGCGCTGGTCGTTCGGCGAGGCAGACCGCGTCTTAACCCTCTTGACCCCCGGTTTGGGAAAAATTTCGGCGATTGCCAAAGGTGCCCGCCGGCCCACCAGCGCCTTGGCCGGCCACGTCGAGCTCTTCACCGTTGCAGACTTCGTGTTCGCCGAGGGGCGCACCTGGTACATCGTGACGGCAGCCGAAACGGTCCGACCGTTCCAGTCGACCAGCTTGGATGTCGCGCAGTCGGCCGGCTATGTCTCTCGGCTCGTTGATCGGGTGACGCAGGCCCACGAGGAGTCCTCACCCCAGGTATTTGAGATCCTCGAACGGACGCTTCAATCGTTGCTTGTCGGCGCTGGTCCATTGGCGGTCCGCCAATTCGAGTGGCAGCTGCTGTTGGCGATCGGGAGCCAGCCGGAGTTGGGTAAGTGCAGCCACTGCGGCGGCGGACTCTCTGAAACCCAGCTCGGACTCTGCCCAGAGCGGGGCGGGGCGCTGTGTCCCGCCTGCCTCCAACTCGAAGCTGTCCACGTCCCGATCACTGCCGGAACCCTGAAAGTCTTGCGCCTCTTCGAGCGGGCGTCGGTGGTCCTGGCAAGCCGGTTGAATCTGGCGCCGGAGGTAACCAGTGAGCTTGGGCGCGTCACCCGGGCGTTTCTCGAGGCAACACTCGAACAGGCAATTGTCCAGCCGGTTGACGTTCCTGCCCTTCAGCCAGTAGGATAGCGGGGCATGGCGTACACCCTCGGCACAACGACGACCACGGCCCGCTTGCGGGAGTGATTCGCCGTCGCTCGTTCGAGGCACGAAGGTCACTCCCGGAGGGAGTGTTTTTCGTTTGTCGGCATGACACTAAAAATGGGGAGATGCACATTGACATTCGGGCGGGAGAAAATTATCGCCGCGTGGGAGACCGATGAGCCGGCTGCCGCGCTCTGCCGCTACTTTCTCAGTCACCAACATGAGGATTCTCGGCGCCAGTGGCAGTTCACCTGTGAAGAGCAGGGTATTATCCGTGGCCAGATCGGCGTCGACGGCCGATTCCATCCGATCTGCTTCGTCATTTTTTCACCCAACCAGCTCGCCCTCTTGAAACCGGACTGGTTCATCCAGTCGTCGGGCGATTTTCGGTCCGGCCGGTACTTCGTCGACTCGACACCAACCGAGCGGGGCCGCCCGCCCAGACAGTTCCAGCAACTGCCGGTTGAGCCGCCGCTCATCGGCCAACACAAGCTCGTCATAAATAGAGCGTTCTACGAGAATGGCCACCGGGAGTCACTCCTGGCCAAGGCCAGCCGCCACTTGGCGGCGAAGCTCGTTCCAACGCCGGCCTATGCCCGGCCCTAGCCCCTTCGGGGGCTTTTTCTTTTGCCTATGATCAGGCGTATGATGGGGCGCATGCTTGCCATCCACCTCAGCGCCATCACTGCCAACGTTGCCCAATTGAAGACTGCCACCGCCAGCACACCGTTCATGGCAGTGGTCAAGAACAACGCCTACGGCCATGGCCTGGTGCCGGTTGCCAGGGCTGCCGTGACTGGTGGGGCCAATTGGCTTGGCGTGGTTCATGTCCATGAAGGAGTTGCGCTGCGTGAGGCTGGGCTCGCCGAGCCGATTCTGGTGCTCGGGTACGCCCCGCCGGGTGATATTGCGGCCGCGGTAGAGCATGGCCTTGATGTGGCGGCGATGTCGGCCGACCACGCCCGGGCCGTGGCGGCCGCCGTCCCAGCTGGCGCTCGGCTTCGTGTCCATCTCAAGATTGAGACCGGTCTCCATCGGTTTGGCGCCACCCGTGAGGACCTGCCGTTCTCTCGCGAGCTCATCGCTGGAGCTGAGCCGAAGCTCCAGGTTGTTGGTGTCCATTCACACCTCGCTGCCGTGGAAGATGCCGAGTACGCCCACGCCCTCCGCCAAGGCGACGCCTTCGAGCAGACGCTC
>CAZOUL010000078.1:0-3223 GCA_964583025.1 uncultured Candidatus Saccharibacteria bacterium | reverse complement strand
TGTGTGGGTCTAGGTTCTTTCCGTCTAACTGATCCGGGCAACAGCAGCACCCCGCGGCACAAGGCCGAGAAGGATAATGACAAAGACGATGCTGCTCAGTGCGTAGATCATTATCTGTAGTCTGCAGGCATCGCTATGCCCTGTCAAGCGACTCGAGGTAGGAAACGAGCAATCGCACTCCCCAGCCAGTGCCGCCCTTGGGTTCGTATGCCCCAGCCTTCGGCTTGATCGCTGGACCGGCGATGTCGATGTGTGCCCACTCCACCTCGCCAGGAAGAAATTTCTCCAAAAATGCGGCTCCGGCAATCGTCCCGGCGGTTCGGCCTTCCCCGAGATTCTTGACGTCAGCGATCTCGGACTTCACATGCTCCCGGTAGTCATCAGTAAGCGGCAGCGGCCAGACGCCCTCCCCGGTGCGCTCGCCAGCAGCCCGCACCGCCTCAATGAGTTCCGGACTATTGCCAATAAGCGCGCCGCACTCATGTCCGAGGGCAACCACTGCTGCACCGGTGAGCGTCGCCAGATCAAGGATGATGTCCGGTTCAAAGGTGCCGGCATAATCCAAAGCATCAGCGAGAATTAAACGTCCTTCGGCATCGGTATTGGCAACTTCAACCGTTTGCCCGGAACGGGTCGTAATGATGTCGGAGGGCTTGATGGCAGTGCCCGAGGGCATATTTTCGGTGGCCGGAACGATCCCAATGACGTGGACCGGCACCTTGAGAGCGGCCACTGCACGAAGGGTTGCGAGCACGACCGCACCGCCGGCCATATCCATCTTCATATCACCCATCCCCTCGCTCGGCTTGATGTTGATGCCACCGCTGTCAAAGGTGACGCCCTTGCCGACAAGGACTACTGTCTTCTTCGCCCCTGCCGGCGCCCACTCCATCGTAATGAGCTGCGGCTCTTCATGGGAGCCCTGGGAAACCGCAAGGAGCGCGCCAAATTTTTCCCGCTTCAGCGCCGCCTTGTCCAAGATTGCGACCTTAAGCCCTGACTGCTGTTTGACGATGGTACGCGCTGCCCGAGCAAGCGCAACTGGCGTCAATTCATTACTCGGTGCATTCACAAGGTCGCGCGCGTCACAGACTGCCTCGGCCAGCGCGGCCGCGCGACTCAGTGCTGGTCGAAGCGAGGCAGACGAAGCCTTGTCGGATACCACGAGCGTCAGTTGTTCGATACCCGGGTACTCGGATTTCGATGATTTGTGCTTCTCGTACTGGTAGCTCGCAAGGAGCGCGGTGGCGACTGCCTCGCCGGCGAGCGTTCGCGCCTCTTGTCCGACATAGAGCGAGCACTCCGTGACCTGCTGCTTCTTCAAAACCTGAACGGCTGATCCAACCGCTTGCCGGAAACACTCGAGCCGGCTTCGATCACCGTTGCCATCACCGAGACCTGTCAAAGCGATTCGCTGAATAGTTCCCCCGAAAGGATACGTCACCACAACGTCACCGAGTTTGCCCTGGAAAGACTCCAGTGCCGCAGCAGGGATCTGGCACTGTAATTCCTCTGGAAGCTGTCGATTTGCACCTTGAGGGACTGGGACGACGATTGCTTGTGTGGTGAGGCTATCAAGCCTCTCGTCATAAAGCGCGACTTTCATGACCACAGCTTCTCTGGATACTGGCCACTATCGATGAGTCGCCTGATACTCTTCTGCACCGGCACGAGATCCTGCTTATAGGTCATGCCGAACCAGTTTGCCTCGGAGCGGAGCACGCGCACCCGAGCTTCCCGAGCGGCCATGACAGTATTGACCACCGTCGGGATAAAGAACTCAGCCCCCTCTTCGAGCGCCCGACCATGTAAGAACTCAAGAAACTGATGACGGAGATGACCAAAAATGCTCGGCGTAAAGCCCCACATATTCATTGAGACCACCTCGTCGCCAGAGAGCGGATACGGTTCGTCCAGGTCGTCAATGTAGATGATCTTGCCATTGCGCAAGGTAATCCGAGGAAACTCAACGACGCTTGCCAGGTAGTCAGCCTCGACGTCGCAGACCCCGCGCGAGACCGTGCCGTGGACCGAGAGGGTATTTTTTAAGAGAAACCCGACCATCGCGTACTCATCAACCACGCTCTCTTGCACGCCATCTCGCTTGAGAAAATCGGCGATGAGCTGAAATGACTCCTGTCCGTAGAAATCATCGGCGTTGACCATAGCGAACGGCTCGTTGATTTCGCGTTCAGCGACGAGCACGGCGTGACCAGTTCCCCATGGCTTGTGCCGTTCTTTTGGAAGTGAAAAATCAGGAGGGGCATAGCTCAATAGTTCCTGGCTCACGTACGAAACTGGAAGGTGCGGTGCGTATCTCGATCCAACGCTGCGCTTGAATTTCTCGGCGAATGTCTCCCGAATTACAAAGACGACCTTGCCAAACCCGGCCCGGATCGCATCGTAGACCGAGTAGTCCATGATCGTCTCGCCATTCGGCCCAACCGCGTCGAACTGCTTCAGGCTGCCATAGCGGCTACCCGACCCAGCGGCCAGTACGAGGAGTGTAGGCTTCATATCAGCAGTGTACCGGCTTTCCTAGGGGCGAGCTAGGCTACCGCTGACACCGCGGGCAGAAGTGGGTAGAGCGGCCGCCGAGCTTTATCCGCTTGATCGAGCTCTGGCAGTTCTTGCAGGGCAGACCTTCTCGGCCGTAGACCTTGAGGTGTTTGGCCATGCCGCCGCTCGTGCCGCCAACGGTGCGGTACGAGTTCATGGTCGTGCCACCGTACTTGATACCCGACCGAAGAACTTTCTTGATCGAGTAGTAGAGTTTGGCAAGCTGCGAATCGGTCAGGCGGCTGGCCTTGGTGCGTGGGTTAATCCGGGCGTCAAATAACGCTTCGTCTGCGTAGATGTTGCCGACACCGGCAGCGACTGATTGATCCATGAGGAGCTGCTTGGCGGTAATTGACCGCCGGCTCGCAGCATCTTTCAGCCACTGAATCGTGAAGCCTTGCCCGAGCGGCTCCGGACCTAAGTGGAGAGCACTGAGGAATTCTTCGACGGTTTTGGTCGTTGAGCGTTGCTCGTTGGATGTTGGTAATAGCTTCATCCATCCGAATTTCCGCAGATCATTGAAAAATAGCGTTCCTTGGTGCAACTGAATAACCACATGGGTGTGCTTGTGCGGCAATGGTTGCTTGTAGGCCTGCTCGGGGTGGCCGCCGGCAAATCCCTCTTCCCTCACTCCTCGTCCATCATTCCGCATAAACACGAGCTG
>CAZOUL010000077.1:0-3243 GCA_964583025.1 uncultured Candidatus Saccharibacteria bacterium | reverse complement strand
TGAACCTCTCTGCCACTCGGCGCTCCTCCTCATTGCGAGGCGCGAGATCCAGCGGGCAACCAACTTACTTGCACGCAAGAAAATCCAGCTGGTAGTGCACGAGTCAACGCTTGAGCGACTTGCCCAGCGGGCGTATCAGCCAAGCTTCGGCGCGCGACCAATGAAGCGTCTCATCCAGGAAGTTATTGAAACACCGATCGCGAAGAGAATAGTTTCTGGGGAACTTAAGGAGGGGATGATCCTTGAATTTTAGTCGTCCTGCTGAGTCAGCCAACGCTCAGCGTCGATCGCAGCCATACAGCCACTCCCTGCGGCAGTAATTGCCTGGCGGTAATGGTGATCCTCTACATCCCCGGCGAAGAAAACTCCCTCTACGTTCGTATAAGTCTTCCCGTTTTGTCGAATGATATAGCCCTGATCATCAAGGGTGATCTGGCCCCGAAAAACTTCGCTGTTCGGCACATGGCCGATCGCTACAAATAACCCTGCGACCGAGAGCTGAGAAGATTCTCCTGTCACGGTATCCTGGACCTGGACACCGGTCACAACGCTTTCCCCGAGAACTTCCGTCACCTTGCTGTTCCAGAGAAACTGGATCTTAGGATTATTCATTGCTCGCTTCTGGAGAGGCTTCGAGGCCCGCAGCTCATCGCGACGATGAATAATAGTGACCTTTGATGCAAAACGGGTTAGGAATGTCGCTTCTTCAAGGGCGGTATCGCCACCGCCAACCACCGCAATTTCCTTGCCCTTGAAGAAAAACCCGTCACAGGTGGCACAGCTTGAGACTCCATGGCCGCGTAAGCGCTCCTCAGAAGGCAAACCGAGCCATTTCGCGCTGGCTCCGGTAGCAACAATGACCGAGTCGGCCCGATAATCGTCTTCGCCAACGCTCACGACAAACGGCCGCTGGCGAAAATCAACCGCTGTCACATCCTTATTGACTAACGTTGCCCCAAATTTTTGGGCATGGGCAATCATCTTTGCCATCAGCTCTGGGCCCTGGATTGAGTCATAGCCAGGAAAATTTTCCACTTCGGTCGTCTGCATGAGCTGACCGCCAGGCTCCCGACCAGCAATCACGATCGGGGCAAGTTCGGCGCGGGCGGCATAAATTGCTGCCGTCAACCCAGCTGGCCCAGAACCAATGATCAGCACTTTTGTTCGATTCATACACATTCCTTTCATGGCTCATGGTACCACAGGGGCGGACCAGGGAGATCGTGTGATACACTGGACTCGAAGAGAGGAGGGCGATGGAGCGAAAGGCTTGGCACGCCAGTACCGCCAAGGAAATTTTGCGTGCCACAGACACACAGCCGTCGGGTCTCACTGATCGCGAAGCTGCCCGACGACTCAAGAGCAACGGGCTCAATGAACTTGCCGCGAACGACCAACGGCCAGCCTGGCTGTTATTCTTTTCGCAGTTTACCAGTCCACTTATCTACATCCTGCTTATCGCCGCGGCACTCTCTTTTTTTCTGGCGCACTATCTTGATGCATGGGTCATCCTCGGCGTCCTACTCGTTAATGCAACGATTGGATACTTCCAGGAAAGAAAAGCTGAAGAAAGTCTGGCGGCTCTACAGCAACTCCTCGCGCCCGTTGCCCGAGTCATCCGTGACGGAAAGATCAGAGAGCTACCGAGTCGCGAGCTCACCATTGGGGACATCATTCAACTCACCGAAGGCGGGCGTGTGCCGGCCGATGCCCGGATCATCGAAGCCCACTCTCTCGCCGTCGACCAATCGACACTCACAGGCGAATCAGTTCCAGTCGAAAAATCAAGTCGAGCCGCCCCCTCCTCCGCCCCCCTCCTTCGACGCTCTAGCATGGCTTACGGCGGAACGACCGTCGCGAGGGGCAGAGGACTCGGTGTGGTCGTTGCGATCGGAGCTGACACTGAGCTCAGCCGCCTCAGTTTGGCAACGACTGGCACTCTTTCCGAAGAGACAACTCTGGAACGCAATGTTCAGACCCTAAGTCGACAACTCCTCGTCATCGTGCTGCTGGCCTGCATACTCATTGTCCTGATTGGAATGTCGCAGTCGCGTGATATCCTGACTGTCATCCTAACCGGCGTGGCAACAGCTGTGGCAGCGATTCCCGAGGGTCTCCCTGCCATTATGACGATCGCCCTGGCGATTGGTGTCCAGCGGATGGCAAAACGCAAAGCAATCGTGCGACATTTGGCGGCAATTGAAACGCTTGGCGCAGTCACCCTTATTGCTTCAGACAAAACTGGTACGCTCACAGAAAATAAACTCACGGTCCAGCGCTTCATCACTCCTGACCAGCAGACCATTGAATTCTCTGGAACCGGCTACGAGCCAAAAGGAACCGCTACCCATCAAGGCAAGCAACCCACGGGTGCTTTGGCGGCACACCTTGAGCGGACGCTCTCTGTCGCGGCACTTGCCAATGATGCGCGACTCGTCAAGAAAGATGCTCATTGGCAGGTTATTGGTGATCCAACCGAAGGAGCACTTCTGGTCGCGGCCCGAAAAATCAACCTCGACCCGGACGAGTTGAGAATCGCGTATTCCCGACTTATGGAACTGCCGTTCGAGTCGAAGCATCGGTTGATGGCCGTTGCCTATAAGACTGATCGCAATGCATACATAGTGGCGGCCAAGGGGAGTATCGAGACTATCCTCGCCCGTTGCAGTCGCGTACGAGCTAGCACAGGGGCTTCGGCAAACCTCACGGAACGGCGGAAGGGGGAGATTCTTACCGGCGCTGCGGAAGTAGCGAGCAATGGATATCGGGTGCTAGCAATCGCACAGCGCACCTCTCAGCAATCACCAAAAAGCTTGTCGGCTCGTTCGCTCCGCGGACTCACTTTCCTCGGGTATGTTGCAATGCTCGATGCCCCGAGAACCTCGGCGATCGCTGCGATCAGGGCAGCTCGGCGATCGGGGATCGATGTCGTGATGATCACCGGTGACGCTAAGGCCACGGCTACAGCAGTCGGCCACCAGCTCGGCCTCGTCCAGCAGGGAGAGCAAGCAATTAGTGGCACTGCCCTCGGCCAGGCCACGTTGTCCGAATTTGAACAACTCGTCCGCTCCCACCGAGTATTTGCCGAAATTTCGCCAGAACTCAAACTTCAAATTGTTGAGGCATTGCAAGCAGACGGTGACATTGTCGCCGTCACCGGTGACGGCGCGAATGACGCTCCGATTTTGAAACAGGCCCACGTCAGCATCGCGATGGGCCGAGGTGGAGCGGATATCTCAAGGG
>CAZOUL010000076.1:0-3348 GCA_964583025.1 uncultured Candidatus Saccharibacteria bacterium | reverse complement strand
TCAGCAATAGACTATCGGCCGACAAAGAAATCGGTGAGCGTTGTGACGCCGGTCGAGAGCGCATCGCCGAGTGGGGTGGCCTGGAGAAGCAGCAAGAGAAAGAAAATGAGTGGGAGTGAGTAGAGCTCCAGCATCCGGAACGCTTGCTCACCAAGAACGACGCGGAACACTTTTGATCCGTCGAGCGGGGGGATTGGTATTAAGTTGAAGAGCATGAGAAGGACGTTGAGCTGAATCGTCATTACGAGGATGAAATCGAGCGGTCCGAGTGCACCTCCAACCGCGCGGAGCAAGAGGCCGCAAAGGGCAGCAACGATAAAATTGCTGGCCGGGCCTCCCAGCGCGACCAGAAGCTCGTCCAGGCCGGGCCGGGCGAAGTACTGGGGATTCACTGGGACCGGCCTGCCCCAGCCGAAGCCGACTATGAACAGGAGAATTGTACCGATTGGGTCGAGGTGCGATAGGGGGTTCAACGTCATTCGGCCCTGGTACTTTGCAGTTGGGTCACCGAGTTGGTTGGCGATGAAGGCGTGGGAGAACTCGTGAACGCTGATGGCAATCACCAGGGCGATCACAAATGCAACAAAGAGCAGGGGGTTCGAACTGAGATCAAGGAGTAGCATATACAGCATGGTAGTCGGGATGCAACGCAGAAGTAAAGCCCTTGCCCTTGCCTCGTGAGTCCTGTCCTGGTATCCTCTCTAACTACAAAGGAGCTAGGATGCGCGTTACTCACGTCACACGGCCGACCAACTGGATCTGTTTCTCGTGCGGCAAACGCCCAGTGTCATCACTCAATAAGCCGCACTCGCAGCACAAAACCAAGCGGACCGTTCGGCCGAATCTTCAGCCGACGAAGCAGGGAATGATCTGTACGCGGTGCTTGAAATCTGTTCGTAATAAGCGCGCCATATAAACGAGCATTGTCAATGACACGCTACGAGGCCCCAGGAACGGGGCCTCGTTTGCTACTCAAAAAGTGAGTTTACTGGTTTTTGCTTGCGGTGAAGCATTCCCGGCAGAGCACATCTGGACGGGTCGGTTGAAATGGAACCGTTCCAGCTTTGCCACACTGGGCGCACTCGATCGCAAACTCTTGCCGGGGGCCGTTCGACTGACCGCCTTGCGTTTGCATGCGTTCAGCTTTGCGCTTTGCTCGACATGCTTTGCAGCGAGTTGGAGCACTCAGGCCCTTCTGGGCGTAGAACTCCTGCTCGCCAGCTGTCCAGGCAAACTCGCTCTGGCAATCCCGACAAATGAGGGTTTGATCGTCTGACATGATGCGAGGAGTGTAGGCGAAGTCGTTTTTCCTGTCAAGAGACTGCCTTGCTTCGAGAGATTTGCCCTGGTACAGTCGTTGCGCATGATGGCTGCATCCCTCCAGTTTAGCCTTGAACGTGGCTGCGTACCGACGACCGCCCTCTTTGTTGGGGCAGCTGCGCTTCCGCAAGAGATCGAGCGTGCGGCATGCCAGGCACTTGGCATTGGGCCGGCCGATACGATACGCATCGACAAAGCGCCGAAAATAGACGAGCTCCGTACCGTGCTCCATCGGGCCAACTTGCGGCCGCTTCAGGGAAAGCAATCGCTGTTAATTCTGGGAAGGCTCGATGAGTGGGATCAAGTCGTGCAGACGGTGCTTCTGAAGACCATCGAGGAGCCTCCAGCGCACCTGATTGTTTTTCTTGCTGCTCGGCAGGATGTTGGCATCTTGCCGACGATTCTATCTCGGGCAGTGCGGTTCCGTCTGCCTCGGGCGCCACAGCCGCCGCCGGCAATGGGCTACCAGACCTTGCAGGGCCAGTCGCTCCAAGAGCAATTGAAGGGCATTCAAGAAATCGTGGGGGAGCATTCGGTGCAGGAAGTGCTGGCTGGGTGGATAGCGACAGCGCCGCCAGCGGTCCAAGCACGTCTCCTAGCAGTTCGACGTCAGATTGGCAGTACGCCAGTCAATAAGCGGCTGAGCCTTGAGGCTGCGTTCTTATCGACAAAGGAGCCGGCATGATCGCCGAAACTGTTCTTATCCTTTCAATCATTGGCATCTTCATTCTCATCGCTCGGCGTTTGCCTGATGCGCTCCGTACTGACCGGGGAAACGTAAAGCAGCCGTCAACGCTTCCTCAGTCGGTGAAATCCCCTCGTCCATCTAAGAATTCTTGGCCTCGATGGCTGAGTCGCAAGAAACAGTCTGCGCGCGAACAGCCGTTGGCAGCGGCGCCGGCTGCTTCGGTGCCAGATAACCTGACCCAGCGCCAAACGCTTCTGTCCGACGAAGCGTTGTTGAAAGAGGGGGATGAGTACCTCCACGCTGGGAAGTTCAAAGAGGCCGAGCGGGCTTACTTACGGGGCGTCGCGAAAAATCCCAAGAACCCGAAGCTTTACAATCGTCTTGGCGCAATCTATTTGAAGCAACGTAATTACCGAGACGCTCTCGAAGCATTTGAGGCGGCGCGGGATTTCGACGCAACTCGCGCCTCCCGCCACTACAACGTTGCCTTAGCGGCATGGCATCTTAAGAACCGGTCGAAGGCTCGGGCGGCGATACAGGAAGCGACGCGCCTAGATCCAAGTTCGAAGAAGTATCAAGACCTGACCCAGCAGATAGAGCAGGAGTAGTGCGGCTACTCATTGTTGAGGACGAACGAGCACTTGCCGCCTCACTGACCAAGGGGCTCAGGGAAGAAGGTTTCGCTGTCGATTGTGCCCACGATGGCGAGCATGGACTCTTTCTCGCCGAGACTGGAGAGTACGACCTGCTCATCATTGACTGGATGCTTCCGAAAATCTCTGGCCAGGAGCTCATCCAGCGGCTCCGAGAGTCGTCGGCAGTACCTGTCCTTATGCTGACGGCGAAGGGCACAGTCAATGACCGAGTCGCCGGACTATCTGCCGGTGCCGATGATTATCTCGTGAAGCCGTTTGCATTTGCAGAGCTCATTGCCCGTATCCGCGCCCTCCTCAGACGACCAGCCCAAGCCGTGCCCACTACGCTCACGGTTGGAGATCTCATCCTTGATCCAACAACGAAGACGGCAACCCGCGCTGGAGCACCATTAAAACTTTCGAGAAAAGAGTATTTACTTCTCGAGGTTCTCTTGCGCCACGCCGGCCAGGTGATGAGTCGCGAGGAGTTGCTTGCTCACGTGTGGGACCACGAGTACGAAGGTTTCTCGAACGTGGTCGATGTGTACATCCGTTATCTCCGGCAGAAGGTAGATAAGCCATACGCAATGTCGTTGATCCACACCGTCCGCGGATTCGGATACAAGATTGAACCATCCGAGCAACGCCAATGATGATTTTCGCCAGTGCCCGTTGGCGTCTCACTGCTTGGTACCTACTCATTCT
>CAZOUL010000075.1:0-3369 GCA_964583025.1 uncultured Candidatus Saccharibacteria bacterium | reverse complement strand
AGGAAACATTCTTGAGGGTGCCGTCTTCGTCGATCGGGAGGTGGCAGCGCTCCCGCCTTGGTATATACTTCTGCGGGGCAGGATCCACGCGACGGGACGTAGCATAGTTGGTCTAATGCGCAGGGCTGGGGGTCCTGAGATCGGCGGTTCGAATCCGCCCGTCCCGACCAATTCGGAAATTTTTGCCGGTACAACCGAAGAGCAACCTAAATTTTGAGTTTTGCCCCTGGCGACAAAGGAACGGCCACCTTGAATAACCGTTACTCGCCAACACGTATTTGCATCGCTATTTCGTTTTGATTCTATTTGATTCTAGTAGACTGCGAGTAACTCAGGAGGGTTGTGAGTATTTTCTGGCAAGAGTTTTTGTTCTTTCTTGTAGCAATGCTCGGCATGCTTGTGAGCGTGTCGTCAGGGACGTTATTCTTCCTCACTGTTCACTCTGAACGCCAACTAAGAACAATCTGGCGAGCAGTTGGCTTCATTGCCCTGGCAATCGCCTTCTTCCTCTTCATCCTTGAAAGAAAGTATCCGGGCATTGAGCTGCACGCTCTCGCCGTCCAGGCATTTGGTTTCATTGCCATTTATTTGGGGGTTTTTGCCGAGCCAAAACTCTCCCAGCTTGCCCAAGTCGCCCGTGGCAACCAGCCAGCGCCGAGTGAGCACGGGGCAACGCTGAAAGACAAGTTTGCAAAAAAAATCCATGCTACCCCTGGACCCGTGTTTGCACTGGTCATTGCCCTCGCAATTGCAACTTGGTTTTTCCTCAACCAGTTCCTCGCCGCCAGTCTGCAACTCTTTGCCGCCCTCTTTATCCTCGCTACCATCCCTATTCAGTTTCGCCGCTGGCAACGCGAGCGGGACAACCCCAAGGCCAGCCGCCAGAATCTCTACCCATTGATCGGGTACATCGCCTTGCTCTTCGGCGCGCTCTCACTCGTTTTCTACCGACTCCCCAACCTCGACGTCGTAACGTTGCGCCAGCTTGTCCTTGAGTACAGCATCGCCTGGCAGGTTGGCATTTTCGCAACCTTCATTGGCTTCCTGTTCTTGGGTATCTGGGCCTGGAACTTCATTAAGGTACGACCCTTCCTGCGCGTGTACGTAACCTTTCTCTCAATCGCGATTGCTGTCTCCAGTCTTGGCTCGCTCGTTTTTACAATCCTGATTTTTCAAATTATTGAGCAGAATAACTTTGAGCTGATGCGTCAAGGTGCTCAGAGCGAGGCAATCATTCTCAGAGACCGGGAAACAACAGCACTCCTTGTGGCCCGAACCGTAGCAACAAACGATGAGATTATTGGCCTACTCCAAGAGTCGGATCGAGAAGAACTTCGAGAGTCCACGAGAGAGTTTCTGGAGAACTCGGAAGCGGACTTCTTGCGCATTTATAACAATGCCGCCCAGGTAGTCGTGAGTCCGCATGACCCGCGCGACGAGGGGCGCTCATTCGCCGACGATGACTACGTTCAGCTCGCACTCCAGCAGAAGCGGCAGGTACGAACCTTTTCGACCCAGCCGGGCATTCTGGCTGACGACTTGGTTACCCGTGGCTTCTACCCGGTCCTGGATGAAGACACGGTCATTGGCGTCGTCGAAGTTGGCTACGAGTTTGGTCACGCTTTCGTTGACTTCTCAAAGAGGAATACTGGCCTTGACATCACGATCTTCACTGGCAAGAAACGGGCCGCTAGCACCATCCTGACTCTTGACGGCGTCTCCCGTTGGGAGGGCAGCGAGATAACGGAACAAGCAGTGATCGATACAGTCCTCACCGTCGGCATCACTGATACCCGTGAAGTTACCTGGCTGGGCCGGCCCTACTACGCAGCCTTTGAGCCTATCCGGGACGTCAACGGCGAGGTCATCGGCATGGTTTCTGTGGGCGCTCCGGTTGCTGTGCTCTTCGAGAATACCAAGCAGCAGCTTATCTCAACGTTTCTCATCGTCACCCTGATCTCACTGTTCGTATCCTTGCTTGGATATGCCGTTACCAGAAACTTCGGGAGAAAATAGTGGCCCGGACAACTGATCGACAGCCTGGTGCAAATCTGCAAGTCGCAGTCACGGCAGCGATTGTCGCCCTGCTTGTCTTGGTTGCCACGCCTCTGGCGTTTCTGCAGGTATTCAACATTGCGGAAACTGCGCTACAACAGTCGGAGGCCTCGACAAGAAGTGTGCAATTTTCCAATCCAGAGGATTTTAGCTACGACGTGACGGCCGTCTCAGTAAGTTCCGACGGCGCAACCCTGACCAGCCCGAACATCTCTGCCGAGCTTATTCTCATGACCCCAATTACTCTTGCCCATGACCACACGCTGACCGGCTTTACTGAGCGAGGCATTGCCCCGGCGGGCTCCTCCATCAGGTACCAGTTGAGCGGTGATCTGCGCCAGTGGCTCTACCTCAAGGATGGAGCGTGGGTTCCGGCTGCCGACTGCGGACTCGCCTGTTCAAGTTCAGGCGTTGACGTTGCTGAACATATTGGCTCACTCCCCTCTCCTGGCAACCATCTCTGGATCAGAGTTTTTCTCACCAGCACCCGCGGCGGCTTACCGGTTCTCTATTCTGTTGATATTCACTCGCTTGAGCATGTCAATCTTCTCGATCAACAAACAAGCCTTCTGGATCGGCTCACGGCAACCCAAGCAAAGAAGGATGAGCAGAAAGTCACGATATGTCACCGGACAAACTCGGAATCGAATCCGTATGTCGTATTGACGGTAGATCAGGATGCTGTCGACGGCGAAGGCAATAATGACCATGCCCACCACGTCGTCGACGCCCAACACTCTCGAGCAGATATTATCCCTATCACTGACCGCAATGGCGACGGTGAGATTAATGAAGCAGATTGCACAACTCCGGAACAACCTCCTTCTTCCCCATCGGCGACCATCCACGCAACGAAGATCGCCTGCGCCAGCGAAAGCGATCTTCCAAATTGGGGAGCCGGCGGGCAGACCATCACGGCCCAGACTGCCACGCAATTCCTAGGCGCTCATCCGGACTGCTCACCGGTATCCGGTTGGAGTTTCCAGTGGTCGCCAAGCGGCACGCCGAATCCCGGTATCACTACCGGCTTGGCCGGGGCACCTTGGACAACCTTCGGACCAACAGACCAACAAGGCGGTGCGGAAACAACGATAACCTTGGCGCAAGCAGGCGATCGCATCTGGCTCCGCGAAGTTTTGCAGCCAGGCTACCTTGGATTTAGTCACCCCGCAGCCGGAAGCGGCAATCAGAGCGCGGAGTTCTACTGCGGCTCTGACGCGCGAAATTATGACAACTACGACTCCGTCGCCAGCCCTCAGACTGATGAGCACTACTACTGCGTCGGCTTTAATGTCTTCGAGGAAGCAGATGAGT
>CAZOUL010000074.1:0-3435 GCA_964583025.1 uncultured Candidatus Saccharibacteria bacterium | reverse complement strand
AGCACAACAACCCCGACCGACTAGAAGACCGCTTAAAGATCAAGAAGCAGCTCCATGGCCAGACTACCGGCCCAGCCCCCACCTTCCGCTGGTACGCCCACGAGGCCGACGAAGCCAAGGACTTGGCCGAAGCGATTGCTCGCCGGGCTAACGATATCTCACTCACAGACATTGCCGTCTTAGTGCGCACCAATAACCAGATCGCGCCAATTGCCAGAGCCCTCGCGCTCGCCAACATCAACTACACGACCAGCTCTGATTACACGTTCACCAGTAGGCCAGAGATCCGCGGCGTCGCCGCGTTCCTCACCGTGCTCGTCCATCCGGACGACTCCTTGGCCCACATGAAGCTGGCACTCTCGCCGTTCTACGAGATCGATCCGACCTGGATCCTGCCCTTCAACGACGCGGCCAGAAAGGCGAACCGCTCGGTGCACGACACGCTCCACGACGAATCGAGTGTGGCCTGGAGCCGGGTTCCCGAAGAGGGGAGGAGGCCGATGAAGGCGCTTCGAGACGACCTGGAACGGTACCGGCGTCTCATTGGCCACAAGAATCCCGGAGAGATCCTCTACCAGTTCCTGAGTGATCGGGGGATCTTGCGCCAACTCGCTGACACGAACGGCACCCAACCGACGCTATTCAAAGAAACCCCTGACGAGCGCCGCCTGGAAATGGTCCAGAACCTGGCCGCCGTCTTTGATGCGATCCAAGGCTACCTCGCGGCTGGCCGGGATAGCTTCGCCCTGTCCTTCGTCGACCAGCTCGACGAACTCTTGGCGACGGTGACCCCGCCGTCGGTGAGCGCCGGGCCGGATATTGGCGGCGTCTCCCTCATGACCGTCCACGCCTCCAAAGGCTTGGAGTTCGACACCGTCTTTCTGCCTGGCCTAACTGCCGACAAGTTCCCGGCCCGGGCCCGCCGAGATCCGCTCCCACTCCCAGACGCCTTGATTGCCGAGGCCCTGCCCACGGGCGACGAGCATCTCCAAGAGGAGCGGCGGCTCGCCTACGTCGCCATGACCAGGGCCCGCCAGTTCTTGGTGATGAGCGGCGCCGAGAAGAGCGGCGCGGGAAAACGCCAGAAGAAGGTCAGTCCGTTCGTTGTAGAGGCCCTTGGTCTTACTAGCATTCCGGAGGCAAAATCGATCGTCAGCCAGGCGGATCGGATCCAAAGCTTCGCCACGCCCACCCCGGCACCGATCACGGCCCAGTTCCCAACCTACGACGGCGTGATTTCACTCACCCCGGCAATGATCGAGTGCTACACGAATGATCCATACGACTTCTACTGGAAGTACGTGCTCAAGGCACCTTCACCACCGTCAAGCCACTTAAACTACGGCAACGCGATCCACGCCGCAATCGAAGCCTTCAACAAGGCCCGGATCGACGGCCGAAGCCTTCCCATTGAGGCCGTACTCCAACGCTACTCCGAGGCATGGGTCGGTGAGGGCTTCGCCAACAAAGACGAGGAAAACCGCCGTTATCTTGCTGGCGAAGACACCCTCCGCCGGTTCGTTGCGCGGGCTCAGACCGAACCGGCGCCGACCGCGGTCGAAGACTCGTTCTCATTCAGCCTGCCCAGCGGCATCCGTATCCGAGGGCGGATCGATGCCCGCTACGACTCGACGGTTGGCGAAATTCGCGACTACAAAACGAGCCAAGTGAAAGATCAGAAAGACGCCGACAAGAAGGCCCGCTACAACCTGCCGATCCGGATCTACGCCCTTGCCCACCAACTCCGCACCGGGCAACTGCCGAAAAAAGTCACCCTCGACTTCGTGGAAGCCAACCTCATAGCCTCAATTGTCCCCGACGAAACGATGATTGAATCGATCAAAGGCACCATCACCGAAACCGCCGCCAACATCAAAGCCGGCCACTTCGAACCCAACCCCAACAACCCGTTCAAGGATTATGAGTAGCTCGTGACTCAACGTACTTTTTGAAGTTGTCGAGAATTGCTTGCCAGCCGGCGCGCTGCGTCTCGGCAGGATTCTCGTGCTCAGGATCGAACGTCTCAGTAATAGTCACACCCTCGGGCGTGTCTTCGAAAGTAACCCTGACGTTCCGGCCGTCATCCATCTCATAAGCAATAAGCTCGTGTTCTTTCACCTCCGTGTACGTTCCGGCGAAATCGAAGCGGGCGCTGCCGTCTTTGGCCGCCATCGTGGTTCTAAACTGTCCACCGACCCGTAGGTCATTCTCTGCTTCGGGTGCATGCCAGTCATCAGAGGCAAACGCCCAGCCGGGAATGTGCTCCGGCTCACTCCAGCATTGCCAGACAGTGCTGAGCGATGCGTTCACATGTACTTGGACAGTAATCGGTGTATCCATACTTACCTCACTTCATTCGCTGATACATTCCACTGAGTTTTTCAGTGATTCCTTGGTATCCGTGCTCCTCGACGTACTCCCATGCCTTGAGATACTCAGGCATCTTGTTTTCCTTGAGCCGGGCCAGTTCCCGATGTAGTCGCTGCGGCTCATTAAGGACGTCGAAGTAAATAGCTTTGTGAAGGGAGTGGACGGGGATGTGGACGAGGGTCTTGAAGGAGTGATCCTCACCAAAGAGCCTCTTCCATTCCTTGACCAGTTTGAGACCGTCTGACGTCGCGGTATTGTCGGTCAGGAGCCGGTGGAGAAGCTCATGGGTGAGGACGTCAACAAACTCATCCGGCTCGTAGATGACACCGATCACCATCGGGTCGCTGAAGGCCTTGAACCACGGGGCAACGTAGACGTCGATGATGTTTTGCCGAAAATTGGTGCCAAGCAGCTCGGTCATGCCCGTGAGGATCTTCTCTTCGTACGGCTCCCAGGCCTCTTGATACTCGGCAACAATCTCCCGCACCCGCTCATGGCTCGCCAGCTCCTTGCCATCGCCCCACAGCTTATGGAGATTCACTGAGATGGCATCGTGGAGCAACCATCCGTGCTTGATCCGGATCTCGGGCAACGATCCGCTCGGCATGCTAACTCTGCGTTTCAGGGAGATCTAGTTTGACTGGTTCCATCGAGCCGCCGGCTTCGCCTTCGGTGAGCTTGTAGATGTCTTTGTCCACCTTAGCCAGCTCCTTGTAGGCGGTGTTGTAGGTGCGGACGGTGGTGCCGAGCTGGTTACCCAGCCGCTGCATGTGATGTTCGTGGGACTGGACGTGAGTACCGAGTTGGCGGATCCGGTCCAGGATCGGCTGGATGGACTGGGCAATCTGGTGGGCGTTGATACCCTGGAGTGCGCTCTGGAGGTAGGCAAAGAAGCTCACCGGCCCCACAATCAGGACCCGTTTTTCAAAGGCGTAACGGAGAAGATCCCGGGTATTGACCTGGCCGCTACCCACCATCTCAGACAAGAGGCTCGCGTAGATGCCCTCGGCTGGGATGTACATAAAAGCGAACGGGGTAGTGTTTTCCTCCGGCCGGACGTACTTG
>CAZOUL010000073.1:0-3457 GCA_964583025.1 uncultured Candidatus Saccharibacteria bacterium | reverse complement strand
GTGAATATCGAACGGTTGACCCAGATACTTCACGCTCATTGCCGAACACTCAATGTGCCAGCCTGGAAAACCTGTTCCCCACGGCGAGTCCCACTCCATCTGGCGATCCTCGTCCGGCCGAGAAAATTTCCAGAGGGCAAAATCCTCAGGCTGGCGCTTCTCTGGATTTGCTTCTACTCGGGCGCCAGCTTCTTGCTCAACCTGCTCCCGACCAGCGAAGGCAAAGTAGTCTGGGAACTTGTTGGTGTCAAAGTAAACGCCGTCCGATGTGTTATACGTGAATCCCTTCGCCTCCAGCGCCTGAATGAGCTGGATCTGCTCGGTGATGTGGTCGGTTGCCCGGGGTAGCTCATGTGGCATAAGGATGTTCAAGCGTGCGAGATCTGCCAAGAACTCCTTGGTGTGATGGCGGGCAATCTCCCAGGCAGTCTTGCCCGCTTTTGCCGCCGTGACCTCAATCTTATCTGGGCCCTGGTTGCCGTCGCCGACCAAGTGGCCGACATCGGTAATATTGATCACCTGCTTCACCGCCAAGCCGTTGTATTCCAGAACGCGGCGAAGGAGGTCGCTCAGTAAGAAGCTGCGCATATTGCCAAGGTGCGCCGTTTGGTAGACGGTTGGTCCGCAGCTATAGAGCCCAACTTGGCTGGGCTCTATAGACTTGAATACCTCGAGAGACTGCGTTGCCGTATTGTAGAGCCGAATTGCTATAGCAGCTCCTCGCGTTCGTACGCGTAACTGTACGTGTTCGGCGATCGGCCCAAGAGCGGATCGTCCTTGACTTCGAGCGGCTCGGTCCGCTCGCCACAGAGCAAGCAGCGCCGATCGTCGGTCTCGTGCGCGCACTCCACGCAGTAAAACGTTGCCATGTCCCCTCCTTCACTTCTGGTGAACAGTAAAGAGAGACTTGACAAGAGTCAATATGAGGAAAACTACGAGCCGTGCTAGAGTGTGCGCCGACCTTCGAACGACCGAGTAAGCGTCACTGCGTCGGCATACTCGAGATCGCCGCCCACTGGCAGACCATGGGCAATCCGCGACAGTCGTAGTTTTGGTAACCGATCTCTGAGCTGCTCATCAATCTGCTGCTTCAGATAGAGCGCGGTCGCCTCACCTTCCAGTGTTGGGTTGGTTGCAAGAATGAGCTCAGCGATCGATTGGTCGGACTGGAGGCGTCGCATGAGTTCGTTCATTCTGAGCTCTCCTGGCCCAATGCCGTCGATCGGCGAGATTGCCCCGCCGAGCACGTGGTAGCGGCCGTTAAACTCCGTCTTCTCAATCGCGACCGTGTCGAGCGGCTGCTCGACAACGGCCAAGAGCCGCGAATCACGGGTTTGGTCGGCACAAATCAGACACGGATCAGCCTCCGTGATGTTGTAGCAGGTACTGCAAAACCTCAATGTCTCTTTGAGGGTGAGGAGGGCTTGGCCGAGCGACTCGCTCGCCGATCCTGGCTGGCGGATCAGGTGGAACACCAAGCGCCCAGCCGACTTTGGCCCGATACCAGGGAGCTTGCTGAATTCTTCGATTGCCTTGGTCACGGATTTGGGAAGATGCTTCATCGGAAAAATTCTAAATCCTAAGCACTAATTCCTAAACAATATCAAATTCCAAATGACCAGAAATCCAAACGTTTTGGAACCTTTGGTCATTCAGATTTTGAACTTGTTTCGGATTGCGGATTTCGAGCTTCGGATTTCTTCTTCGTTCGTTTCTTTGGTTGCACAGCTTCACGCTCGGCAGTGGGAACTGGCGGTTTCTTGGCCGGGTCGTCCCAGGTGGCAAACTTACAGGCGGGATAGCGCTCGCACCCCCAGAAAGCCTTGCCGCGGCGGGTTTTGCGCTCGACCAGTTCTCCTTCGTGGCAATCCGGGCACTCGATCCCAGTTTTCTCGAGAATCGGCTCGGTGTGTCGACAATCAGGGAAGCCGGTACACGCTAAGAACTTGCCGTACCGGCCACGACGAATCACCATGGCCTTACCGCATTCCGGGCAGACCTTGTCAGTTTCCTCAGTCAAATCGAGCTTCTCAACCGTTTTCGTCTTCTCTTCGATCCGCTTCTCAAACGGCGTATAGAAATCTTTCAAGAGTTTGGTCCAGTCTTCCTTGCCCTCCGCTACCTGGTCGAGCTCCTCTTCCATTTCAGCGGTGAAATCGAGGTCAACAATGTCTGGGAAGTGCTTCACTAAGAGATCGGTCACGAGGTTACCGGTCTCAGTCGGATGGAGGCGGCGGTCGGCCATCTCGACGTAGCCGCGATCCTGAATCGTCGAAATAATCGGTGCGTAGGTGCTCGGCCGGCCAATGCCGTGCTCTTCAAGCGCTTTCACCAGCGTCGCTTCAGAGTACCGAGCTGGGGGCTCGGTAAAATGTTGCTCGACGAGCAGCTGGGAACAGTCCACAGATTGGCCGACGGCCAGTTCCGGCAAAATGGTGTCGGAACGATCAGTTGGCCAGACCTTCAGGTAGCCATCAAAGACAATGACGCTGCCGGTTGCCTTAAAGACCCCTTGTTTCCCTTTCGCCGTTGCGGCATCCGCCATAACAGTTCCAGTTTTCAGGCGCGCCGGCGCCATCTGGCTCGCCACCATCCGCTGCCAAATAAGCCGGTAGAGCTTCGCGTGGCGCTCGGACGGGAGTGACAAAGAGTCTGGCGTGTTGGCAACAGTGGTCGGCCGGATTGCTTCGTGCGCTTCCTGGGCACCCTTGCTTTTGGTCTTGTATTGGATCGGGCTCTCTGGCAGGTACGCCTTCCCAAACTGTTCGCCAATCAGCGAGCGCGCCGCAGTCAGTGCTTCACCCGCAAGGTTCACGGAATCGGTTCGCATGTAGGTGATGTGGCCCGCTTCATAGAGATCTTGGGCGAGCTTCATCGTCTGCTTGGCTGAGAAATGTAGCCGGTGGGCAGCCTGCTGCTGGAGCGTCGAAGTCGTGAACGGCGGCGATGGCCGCTTGGACCGCTCCTTCTCGTCGACTGAAGTAATCGTGTAGCGAGCGTTCTCCAGCGCGTGCTCAATCTTTTTCGCCTCGGCCTCAGAACCGATGGTCAGTTTCTCAACCGGGGTACCGGCAAATTCGACGAGGCTCGCCTGGAACTCCTGGCTCTCGGCTACGAGCGTCGCATCCACCGACCAGTACTCCTGCGGCTTGAACGCTTGGATTTCCCGTTCCCGATCCACGATAAGGCGGACCGCTACCGACTGGACGCGCCCCGCCGACAACCCCTTCATGACCTTCTTCCAGAGGAAAGGACTCAGGGTGTAGCCCACCAAGCCGTCGAGGACGCGCCGCGCTTGCTGGGCATTAATGAGATCATGGTCGAGATCGCGCGACTTGGTGATGGCCGCCTGGAGTGCCGACTTGGTAATTTCATGGAACGTAATCCGCTTCACGGCACCCTGCTTACTCTTCGGCAGCTTCAACGCCTCCAGGACATGCCACGCAATTGCCTCGCC
>CAZOUL010000072.1:0-3585 GCA_964583025.1 uncultured Candidatus Saccharibacteria bacterium | reverse complement strand
CGCCTACCATCGGCCGCGGCGGATGAAGGACACTCAGATCAACGTCGCCAAAGGAACGGGTGTGGCCGCTCGACACAACGGTGACCTCGACCTCGTGCTCCTGAAGCGAACGAAGCCACGATTGGTAGGTCTCGGTGGTGTGAATTGCCCCGGAAATCCATGCTTCCTCGACTGGATAGCGATGAAGGACGTCGGGAAGCCCACCGATGTGATCGGCATCGTTATGGGTTGCTACCACTAGCGCAAGCTCCTCTGGCGGCGCCAGGGTATCATCGAGCGCAGACAGAATCGCATCTCCCGGGCCTGCGTCAATGAGGAAGTGCTGGCCGTCCGGGGTATCGATAAGTATGGCATCTCCTTGGCCAACATTCAGGACGGTAATCCGAAGCAAGCCCACAGCACTGGTTGGCCGAGTGATAATCTGTACTGCCAGGCCGACCAGCAGTACGAGACCGACCAACCAACTCGTCCATGCAACCTGCCTCGCCTGGCTCATCCGAACCTCCGCGCTCCTACCACGCGCATTCGTAGCCTTATTATGAGGCAACCGACAACAAGGCCGACCGCGGCAAGTGTCCACGCCGCATGGTGCGCTTCAACGTTCAGCTGGGAAAATGGCACGGTACTCAGGGTGGTCACGAGCCAGAGAACGATTGTTGCCACGCCTTCGGTTACCCATGCCACCACTGGAAGCCAGGGGACGACAAGCGTTGCTGCAGCTCCAGCCATCACGATCGGGATCAGGGGTACAATGAGAAGATTCGCGAGCGGAGCGATAACACTCGTGGTGCCGAAGTGATAGATAAGCACTGGCAGGGTGCCGAGCTGAGCGGCGAGCGTTGGCGCCAGAAACTGCTCTGCCCACCACGTCCGAAACATTCGCGCCAACCACGGCGCAAATGTCAGGAGTCCGAGCACTGCCGCAAACGAGAGTTGAAACGAGATATCATAGAGAATAATCCACGGATTGACGAGCGCCATGAGCGCGGCGACCCAAGCAACGAGTGTCGGGGCGTGGACGCGCTGGCCTGTCAACTGAGCAAGTAGGACAAAGATATAGAACACTGTGGCTCGGATCACCGAGGCATCGGCGCCGCTGAGCACAATGAAGCTCAGGAGTGTCAGCACCGTTCCAAGCCCAGCGAGTTTTCGACCAGCGCCAACAAGGAGCTGTTGGACGATCCAAGCGACAATAAGGACGTTCGAACCGCTGACCACGAGGATATGAGTTGTCCCCGTCCGCCGAAACGCGTCCTCCAGTCTCTCGCTAAGCCCACCCTGGTCACCAAGGAGCACTCCGGCAGCCAAGCCGACTTCTGGCGCAGCCAACGAGCGCTTGAGTCGATCAAGGAGCCACGCGCGGAAATCATGCAACCGCATGAGCACCGGATGCCCCTGGCGGGTGCCAAGTACCTCGACGCTCGAAGCGATGAGTCGGCCATGAGCTCGATGGGCGCGCAAAAAACCTTGTTCGTTCCAGGCTGGGTCTCGCCGTGGCGGTTCAACTTGGCCGTCAATCAGGAGCTGCGCCCCGTACTCGAGGGGCACCTGAGTGCGTAACGTCGCCCTAAGCCGGAGCGGTTGACCGTCAACGACGGTATCAACATACGCACGTTGGCCAGTGGCCAGTCGCTCCGGCGACGAAACGACAGTAACCTCATGGGCAGTCAGTGTTTGTCCTTCAGCGATTAAGGGAAACGACCGATGGCTAGCTACTACAAGAGCAGCGCCGACCAGGCCGACGCCAATCAGGAGAATTCCGGCCAGCAGTCCCGGCTGCGCAAATGCTCGGGCCAAGCCACAGCCAATAAGGCTGGCAACCACCGTCGCCACGGCGATCGGTACGTAGGTTGCGAGATCAAGCGCGGTTGCCGCAGCGACCCCTCCCAGGAACGCTATCGATCCAGCAAGCAGTGGCCACCGAACCGCCAGTTGCAGCTTGACCTCCTCGTGAGCTGAGTGTAGCATGATCTGTCTTACAAGGAGCTACGATGACAAAGAAACAGCAGCAACCGAGCGAACTGGAAACCCTTGCCAAGCGTGTCGAGGAATTGACGGCGGGCTGGCAACGGACCCAGGCTGATTTCGAGAACTTTCGGCGCAGAACGGCCCAGGAACGAGAACAGCTCGAGCGTTTGACAGCCGCTCGTACACTCCTTGAAATTACCCCGGCGCTCGACAATTTACGCCGAGCACTCGACCACGCCTCGGATGAATCTGGAAGTCTCATAGAAGGAATTCGACATATCGAGCGGCAACTGGGCGACGTCCTCACCCGACACGGCATCGAACGTATTCCGACGATTGGCGAAGCATTTAATCCGATGCTCCATGAGGCGATCGGCCAGCAGGAGGGCGGCGAGGCGCCAGATACTATTATTCAAGAGATCGAAGCGGGCTACCGTACCTCTGATACAATCTTGAAGCCGGCCAAGGTGATTGTCAGCGCTGGACCGGCAGCAGCAGAATCAGCGAAGAAGGAGTCGTAGTATGGGAAAAATCATTGGCATTGACCTCGGCACCACCAATTCCGTCGTCGCCGTCATGGAGGGCAGCAAACCAAAGGTTATTCCTTCAGCGGAAGGCAGCAACACCACCCCCTCGATCGTGGCAATGAGCAAGAACAATGAACGAGTCGTTGGCCAGATTGCTAAACGCCAAGCGATCACCAATCCAGAAAACACCATCTCTTCCGTCAAGCGGTTCATTGGTCGGAGATTCGATGAGCCGGAAGTTCAGAAAACCGCCAAGCTTGTTCCCTACACCCTCAAGAAAGCCAGTGACGATTCGGTCCGGGTAGTGATGGGAGACAAAGAGTACTCCGCCCAAGAGATCTCAGCGTTCATCTTGCAGAAGCTCAAAGCCGACGCGGAAAGCTATCTTGGCGAGAAGGTAAGCGAAGCGGTGATTACCGTGCCTGCTTACTTCAACGATGCCCAGCGCCAAGCAACCAAGGATGCCGGCAAGATCGCAGGGCTCGAGGTAAAGCGGATTATCAACGAACCGACGGCATCGGCCCTCGCATACGGCCTCGACAAGAAGAAGGAAGGAAAAATCGCCGTCTACGACCTGGGCGGCGGCACCTTCGATGTGACGATTTTGGAAATCGGCGACGGGGTGTTCGAAGTCAAATCAACCGCCGGCGATACCCATCTGGGCGGTGACGACTTCGACCAAGCGATCATGGACTGGATCATCGCCGAATTCAAGGCAACCGAGGGCATTGATTTGGGCAATGACGCGATGGCACTCCAGAGGATTAAAGAGGCTGCCGAGAAAGCGAAGGTTGAACTCTCAAGCAACATGGAAACAGAGATTAATCTGCCCTTCATTACCGCCGACGCCTCAGGCCCGAAGCACTTGGTGCTGAAACTCAGCCGCGCCAACCTCGAACAGCTGGTCGGCGATCTGGTCGAACGCACCAAGAAACCGTGCGAACAGGCGCTCAAAGATGCGAAGCTCAGCAAGAGCGACATCAACGAGGTCATTCTCGTTGGCGGCCAAACGCGGATGCCCTTGGTACAAGAGGCAGTGAAAGAAATCTTCGGTCGCGAGCCACACAAGGGCGTCAACCCTGATGAAGTC
>CAZOUL010000071.1:0-3653 GCA_964583025.1 uncultured Candidatus Saccharibacteria bacterium | reverse complement strand
GTCGTATCGTGTTTTGGCGTCGTCGACCGCCTCGGCAGCGCCATCGAGGATGGCATGGAGGTCAAAATTCTCGCCTCACCCCGCATTTACGTTCCTTACGGGAAATACTCACTCAACATCCAAGCGATCGAGCCAGTCGGTATCGGCGCGCTTCGCCGCTCTTTCCAGCTTCTACTTGGGCGGTTGAAACAAGAAGGGTTGTTTGAAGCGGCACAAAAACAGCAGCTTCCGCCCTATCCGCAGACTATTGGACTCATTACATCGCCAGACGGCGCAGCACTGCATGACGTTCGGCGAATCCTTGCCGAGCGCTGGGGTGGCTTCCAGCTTCTCCTGGCTCCGGTGCCGGTTCAAGGCCGCGAGGCTGCCCGAGCAATCGTTCGTGCCATCGAGTATTTTAACGCCCGCCGCCCAGTCGACATTTTGATCTTAACCAGAGGCGGCGGCTCCCTCGAGGACCTTCAAGCGTTCAATGACGAACGGGTCGCCCGGGCGGTCTTTGCCAGCCGCATTCCGACCATCGTCGGAATTGGCCACGAAACTGACGAGACCATTGCCGAGCTCGTCGCCGATCAACGCGCGGCAACGCCGAGCAACGCCGCTCAGCTTGCCGTGCCGGATCGAGCGACCGTACGGCTGACCATCAAGGCATGGGTCCAGAGAATCCGGACCGCCAACAACCGTAAGTTGACGGCGACCGAACAAACGTTGCACCATAGCCGTGTCGCCGCTCACTCCCAACTCGAACGAGCGTTCAGGGAAATCGAACGGACGACAGCACTCATCCATTCACTAGATCCCAAACGAATTCTCAAGCGTGGATACTCGGTAACCCTGACTCAAGACCGCCGAGTCGTTCGAACGGCAACCGACGTCCAGCCTGGCAGTGAAATTGTGACCCGACTCGCCCACGGAAGTATTCACTCACGCGTCCTATGACCACCCCTTCCTTTTCCACCATCATGAAAGAGCTTGAGCGGATTACCCGCCTGCTTGAGGACGAATCAACGACGCTCGATGACGGACTGCAACTCGTCGAACAAGCTGCGCCGCTGATCGCCCAAGCGAAATCTCGGCTCGAATCAACCCGCCACCAATTCCATGAGTTGACAGCTGATTTTGATGAAGAAACACAGCACTCATGACGCTTTTTTTAGACATCGAAACACTTCCTGCACCTCCGGAAATCGAGCCGCTCCTACGAGAAATTTTTGAATTGAAGCGAGGACGCTCGGGGAGTTTTGACCGCTTCCTTCACGGCACCTCCCTCTCGGGAAACTTCGGGCGGATTCTCTGCCTTGGCTATGCCGTCGACGATGGGGCGCCGCGTGTTCTTACCGGCACCGAACCAGCGATCCTCACCGAATTCTGGAAGCTCGCTGAAGCGACCGAACTCTTTGTCGGTCACAACCTCTTCGAGTTTGATCTCCCGTTCCTCCACAAACGCTCCGTGATCCACTCAGTCCGGCCAAGCCGCGAGATCCCTCTTATCCGCCACAGCCGTGATCCGGTCTTCGACACGATGAGAGAGTGGGATCAGTGGGGGAACCGTGGCACAAGCCTCGACCATCTGGCACGCATCCTTGGCATCCCGTCTCCAAAAACTTCGATCGACGGCAGTCAAGTCTGGGACTTCTTTCGAGCCGGAAGGGAAGATGAAATCTACGAGTACTGCATGCGCGACGTGGCAGCCATCCAAGCGATCTACCGCCGCCTCACCTTTACGGTCTCAGAAGGCTAGACGCGGCAACCATCGATCGGGTACGATGCGCTGAACATAAACATCTACACCTTATGAACCCACCAGCAGTCGAAATACGCAACCTCACGAAGTCCTACGGCAAAACGCGAGCTGTCGATGGCATCTCCTTGACGGTCCAGCCAGGGGAATTCTTTGGGTTTCTTGGCCCGAATGGCGCCGGCAAATCCTCGACCATCCACTGCATGACGGGGATCGCTACGATTACCAAAGGAAGCATTGCGCTCTTTGGCTATGATGTCGTAACCGACTACCGGATGGCGAGAGCCCAAGTCGGCCTGTCCCCGCAGGAATCCAACATCGATATCTTCATGCCGACTTGGAAGATTCTCGACTACATGGCTGGATTCTACGGGCTCCCAGCGTTCGAGCGCACGCAACGAATCCAGGAACTCCTCAAGCGGTTCGAGCTCGGACCCCACAAGGAAAAAGAGTACCGTCAGCTCTCGGGCGGCCTGAAACGCCGTGTCATGCTCGCTCGGGCAATGGTGCACAATCCGTCGCTCCTCATCCTGGACGAACCAACTGCCGGGGTTGACGTGGAGCTACGCCACGACATCTGGCGCCACTTACGCGAACTCAATGAGGAAGGCAAGACGATTATCCTGACCTCCCACTACCTGGAGGAAGTGGAGATGCTGTGCTCGCGGGTCGCGATTATCAACAAGGGAAAAATTGTCGCCGACCGACCGATCAAGGACTTTACCAAGAACGGCACGAGGCTCGAGGCAGAATACTTGAAGCTCACGAAAGGATCGCATGCTTGAAGCTGGCAACTGGATCGGCCTCCAAACGCTCGTTCGCAGAGAGATTGAGCGGATCTTTCGTGTCGTCATTCAGACACTCGTCACCCCGTGGATCAGCGCGCTCCTGTATATCTTTATTTTTGGGCGGGTCGTCGGCGACCGAATCGATCTGATTGCCGGCGTAAGCTACATCGATTTCGTCTTACCTGGCGTGTTGATGATGAACCTGATCGGCTCGTCATTCTCCCACGCTTCCTTCTCAATTTACTTCCAGCGATTCGCCAAAAGCATTGAAGAAATCCTCGTTTCGCCACTCTCATACTTCGAAATTATTGTAAGCCTCGTGGTTGGCGGCATCGCCCGCGGAATCATTGTTGGACTCGGCATCTACGTGATTGCCGTATTCTTCAGCGCCGCGAATCTTGCCCATTTCGGCCTCTTTCTCTTCTATGCGATTGCCGTCTCGGCCATATTTTCCCTACTCGGGATTATTGTCGGCCTCTGGGCCAACGGGTTCGAGCAGGCATCGATTGTCAACGTGTTCGTTATCACGCCGCTCTCGTTTCTCGGAGGAGTCTTCAACTCGGTTTCGATGCTCCCAGAAGGATTCCAGGCGTTTGCCCGACTGAACCCATTCTTCTACTTCATTGACGGCATCCGCTACTCGATGATTGGTATTCGGGAATCGAACGAATACGTCGGTTACGCTCTCATTATTGGGCTTATTGTCGGACTAAGCCTCTTCGTTGGCCACCTCTTCAAGCGTGGATACGGCCTGAGAGTCTGAGACAAACCGTCCTATCAAGGTTTGCAGGCCGCTCCAAGCAAGAAACACGCATCGGACCCTGGCAGGGGAGGGCTCGATGTCGCCGAGCGCAGTCAGGATGTCAGCTCGAGTGACACGTCGGGCATGCTTGACCGACTGGCCAGCAACAAGCTCGGCAGTCACTGAGCCGCCCGCTACGGACAATGCACAGCCAGTGACTTGGACAGACACTGCCACAATGAAATTGTCTTCGATCGTGAGCGATATACGAGCTGTATCGCCGCAGAGACTGTTCACCGCATCGTTCACGTGCGTCGGCCGTGGTAACTCGGCGCTGTGGCGCGGGTGGCGGTAGTGGTCCAGGATGAGCTCGCGGTAGAGA
>CAZOUL010000070.1:0-3789 GCA_964583025.1 uncultured Candidatus Saccharibacteria bacterium | reverse complement strand
GATTAAGTCGGGTAGTAGCGACAAGCCCGAGTACCTTGAGGATTTGGCTTTTCAAACGGTGGTGCTCGAGGGCGCTGGCCTGGAGCTCGGTACCATCGGGGTGATTGTAGTGAACTCCCAGTACGTCCGGGAAGGGGCAATCGATCCGCAGGGGATTGCGAAGATGATCGACGTGAGCGACCGGGTCCGGTCGCTGCTGCCGAACACCAAAGAGACCATCAAGCAGGCGCTCGCCTGCATGAAGGCCCCGGAGTGCCCCGATATCTCGCCGCGCCACGCCCACCAGCAGTACTTGAAGGAGTGGCTGGAGATTTTCCATACCTTGAAACTTGATACCGACCCGTACAGCATCTACGCCTTGAGCCCACCCAACCGCGACCTCATCGGCGAGCTCGAAGACCAAGGGCTCGCCCGGATCGAAGAAATTCCGGAGAGCTCCACGCTTACCACCGTGAAGCACCGGCGCCAGGTGGAGCTCACCAAGTTGGGCGAGCCGGTGATTGACCGGGAAAAGATCCGCGAGTTCCTGGACACGTTCCAGTTCCCCCTGGCCTTCTTTGATTACGAAACGATGAGCGACGTGGTGCCACCGCTCGACGGCCTCCGGCCCTACCAGCAGTTTCCCATGCAGTACTCCCTCCATATTCTGCGGCAACCCGGCGGCGAACTCGAACACTTCGAGTTCCTTCATCGGGAGGCAACGAGCCCTGGCCCGGCGCTCTGCCGCCAGCTTCAGGAAGAGATTGGTGAGGAGGGGACGGTGCTCGTGTGGAATGAGCGGTTTGAGAAGCAGTGCAACGATGATCTCGGGGCGCTCCACCCGGAGTTTGCCGCGTTCCTTGCGAGCCTGAACGGCCGGGTGGTTGATCTTATGACCCCGTTTGCCAAGGGCTGGTATGAAGACTACCGCTTCTTAGGGAGCGCCAGTATCAAGAAGGTGCTGCCGGTGTTGGTGCCGGAGCTCTCCTACACAGACCTCGCCGTCCAGGAAGGCCAAACCGCCCAACGGCTCTGGATGGAGACAATCCTTGAGGGCAAGCACGTCGAGCGGCGAGAGAAAATTCTCGCCGATCTCTTGGCCTACTGCGAGCTCGACACCCTGGCGATGGTGAGGATCTACGAGCACCTCGCCCGGCTTTGACGTCTGATACGATGCGTGTATGAGGTATAGAAGGCATGTTCTTCTTGGAGTCCTGCTGCTCGCGCTCGGCGGCTTTGGGGCGATTGCCGGCTTTCGGTGGAGTCAGCAGCAACCTACCGAACCATCGGCCGCGGCCGAGTCCCAGCGGCCAGCCTCGGTAGTGGAAGTACCGGAGCCGGCAGACGAGGCGCCGCCGTTTTCGGTTTCAATTGATGCCTTGATTACCCACGACTATGACGGTCGTGACTTTCGTGTCGGCCGGGTGCTGGCAGACGAGCCGGCCTACACCCGCTACTACATCACTTACGAATCGGGCGGGCTCACCATCTCCGGAATCATGAACGTGCCAAAGGGGGATGGGCCGTTTCCGGTCCTTATCCTCAACCACGGCTATATTGACCCGGCCGTCTATACCAACGGCCGTGGTTTGAAGCGGGAACAAGATTACTTAGCCAAGCAAGGATTTGTGGTCATCCACCCGGACTACCGCAACCACGCCGAGTCGGATCAAGACGAGGAATCGGAGTTCTCCTTGCGGCTTGGTTATACCGAGGATGTGTTGAACGCTATCTACGCCGTCCGTGGCGCCGGGTTGCCATACATTGATGGTGAACGGATTGGGATGATGGGCCACTCGATGGGCGGGGGGATCGCCCAGAACGTGATGGTGGCGCAGCCTGAATTGGTCGATGCATTCGTGCTTTACGCGCCGGTGTCCGGCGATTACCGGGAGAATTTTCGCCGCTACACCGAACGTCGAGAAGATGTGGCCCAGGCGATTGTTGAGCGCTACGGCTCGATTGATGAGAATCCCGAGTTTTGGGACCGCGTGTCGGCCGCCAGCTACTACCACCGGGTGAGGGCACCGGTCCAGATCCATATCGGCACCAACGACGAGTCAACGCCGCCGGAATGGTCACAGGAAATCCATGACCGGCTGGTGGCCAAAGGCAAAGACGTTACCCTGTACATCTACGAGGGCGAGCCGCACGAGCTCATCAATCAATGGCCATTGATGATGGGGCGTGTTGCCTCGTTCTTCTCGACACATCTTTAGTCGCTCATCGACAGATCAGCCTATATCTGCTACACTTCAGCGGTTCTCCAGCCGTGCCACGTAGGCACCGATGAATACCGAGCTAGATCCTTTTATCTACCGTCGCTGTTCATCCAAGGTAGAGAAAAAGAGGTATTCATGAGTTTTCGCAATCGAACGCGTGGGCGTTCCCGTTTCAATAATCACGACCGGCCGAACCGGTCGTTTGGCAGTCGCTCGAGATCAGGCGGAGGTCGAAAGTTTAGCGGCCAGTTCATCCACCCGAGTAAGTACATCAACAAGGCGGCCCCGATCGCGGCCCGAGAGGCCTTTGTGCCGACCCACCGGTTTGCCGATTTCGGCTTGCATCCCCAGCTGGCCAGGAACCTCGACCGGCGGGGTTTTGCCGTGCCCACGCCGATCCAAGACCAAGTGATCCCACTGGTGCTTGCCGGCCGGGATACGGTGGGGCTTGCCAACACCGGCACCGGCAAAACCGCGGCCTTCCTTCTGCCGCTTCTCCATCTACAAACCAAAACCGCTAATGCCGGGGCAATCTTGGTGCTCGCTCCCACTCGTGAGCTGGCGATCCAGATCGATGATGAGTTTCGGGCTTTGGCCGGCGGTTTGCCAATCCGTTCCGCGCTCTGCGTGGGCGGGATGAGTATCGGCCGGCAACGGGCCGCGCTTGAGCGCCAGCCGCAGCTCATTCTTGGAACGCCGGGCCGGCTCAAGGATCTCTTGAACCGCCGCTTCCTCAATCTCTCGAGCGTTCGGTTCCTGGTGCTCGATGAAGTCGACCGAATGCTCGACATGGGCTTTCTTCGCGACCTCGAGGTGATTCTCGGCGCGGTGCCCAGGGAGCGGCAGACGGTCTGCATGAGCGCCACCATGACCCCGGCTGTCCAACAGCTCTTGGGGCGATTGCTTACGAACCCGGCCCAGGTCTCGGTGAAAACCGGCGACACCAGCCGGAACATTGAGCAAGATATCGTGGAGTACCGCCGGGAAGAAGAAAAGCTCTCGATGCTCCAGCGGATCCTGGCTACGGACGCCGTTGAGAAGGTGCTCGTCTTCAGCCAAACCAAGTACGGCGCCCAACGGCTCGCCAGGTCCTTGGCCGAAGGCGGCCAGCCAGCCGAGGCAATTCACGGCAACAAAACCCAGGCCCAACGGAACCGGGCCCTGGCCGCCTTCAAGTCCGGCCGGGTGATGGCTTTGGTGGCGACCGACGTTGCTGCCCGCGGCCTCGATATCCCGGACGTGAGCCACGTGATCAACTTCGACCAGCCCATGACCTACGACGACTACATCCATCGAATTGGTCGGACCGGCCGGGCCGGCAAGCGGGGGATGGCCCTGACCTTCGTCCCGATGAGGCGTGCCTAAATAACACACGTCTCAAATCACAAACGCCCGGAACTTCCGGGTGTTTTTTCTCAAGAGATTGCAGTTACTTTTTGACGTGTTTGCCGAAGACGAACAGGTAGAGGATCGGCAGGACCCCGACCGTATTAAAGATCAAGAGGGCGATGAACCAGCCCGACTGGTTGTTTTGGGCCGATTTCCAGAGAGCAAACCCCTTCCAGACCAACTCCCAGAGGGAGATAGC
>CAZOUL010000069.1:0-3823 GCA_964583025.1 uncultured Candidatus Saccharibacteria bacterium | reverse complement strand
AAGCCACTCTTCAGCCACCTCCAAGAGGTACCGCGCACCTACCCCACCGATAAGATCGACGCCCAGAAACGAAGCATCCAAGCGCTCTACGGCAAGGTTGGGAAGAAAGAACGGTCGCTCCGCGCCACCGAAGACGCGCTCCACTCACTTGAGCAAGAGCGGCGACCAATGAGCGTAGCTGACGCCCGCCGCCTCACCGGCCAGATCGACCAGGCAACGGCCGACGCCGAGCACGCCACCACGGTACTCGATGACCTCAAACGCCGGATCAAGTCGCTCAGCGAGCTCACCGTGTCGCCCATGGAATTCGAACGGCTCGCCGCCGATATCGATCACGTTGCCAGTGAACTCGTCATCCCGAAGCCGCCGCACGTGCTGGCACCGGCGAGCGAATCCTCCGCGGTCACCGTCCGGTCGGCTGCGCCGGATGACAAGGCCCGCGCCAAGAATCTCCGGGAGAAAATTCTCGGCTTCTTCAAGAACAAGTAAGCGTCAATTCTCTACTTCTTGTCGGGGGAAGGGCTGAGACCAGTCTCCGCTCTTACGAGCGACGGGCTAGCATGGTTGCGGCACGCCTACCCCTGACGAAGTACAGGCGAAGTGGAGTTGCCTTGCTGCGGATTAATGCAGACATTGTTTCCTGCTTCCTGTTCACCGTTTCCCGCCCACTTCTGTATACTGTGAAGCACGACTGGAGGGGAGAGTACGTGCGGTACAAAGTCCCGCAAAACATCGACATGGAAGACCGGATCGTCGGGCCGCTGACGATGACCCAGTTCGTCTACTTGCTGGTAGGCGGGATGCTCATCTACCTGGCCTGGCTCTTACTCACGCCGACGAGCTTCTGGTTCGTGGCGATTCCTGTTGGCTTTACCTCGCTCTGTTTCGCCTTCCTCAAGGTGCAAGACCAGCCGCTCCCAAAGTTCCTCGGCGCGGCGCTCCTCTACGCCCTCCGGCCAAAGAGCCGGGTGTGGCAAAAGGAGGAGATGGTCGAGCACCTGAAAATCGTTAGCAAGCAGCCGAGCCAGCCCGAAGAACAGTCGCCCGAGCAGGTCGGACCATCTGCGAGCGAGCTAGAAGAACTCGCCGCCCGGCTGGACCTCGGCGGAATCGGACCGAATGGCCAATCGCCCACCTCGCCTGCACCCGCTCGTGCGGTAGCTCAAAAGACTTCGGCCGACAAAGCGGCGGCGATCGCTTCGCTGCCACCTCAGCCGGATGGTCCGGCCGCGACTGTCGTGCCAGTGGCTGCAACGCCCCCAGGCTCCGAAGCCAATGAAGACCCAAACAGCGCCCAACTTGCCTCAATCCGCGAGCTCGCGGGCCAGAACGGCGCTTCCGCGCAACCACCACCCCATCAAGGGACGACGAATGGCTAAGGCGCAACCAAAGAAACAACGAAAGCTCTCCACCCAGGCCTATCTCGACATCGCGGCGATCAAGGACAACATCGTCATCGTCAAGGAAGGTGGACTCCGGGCAGTACTCCTTGCCAGCTCGCTGAACTTCGCCTTGAAGGCGCCACAGGAGCAGGAGAGTATCATCCTTCGCTACCAAGGCTTCTTGAACGCCCTGAACTTCCCGGTCCAGATTGTGATGCAGTCGCGCAAACTCGACCTCACTGACTACGTTGCCAAACTCCGCGCCCACGCCGACGAAGAGCCGAACGAGCGGATCCGGGCCCAAATCAGCGCCTACACCGGCTTCATGGACCGCCTAATCTCGGTCGCCAACATCATGGACAAACGGTTCTACATCGTCGTCGAGTACGACCCGGTCAACTTGCGCCAACGGAGTTTCTTCGACCGGCTCCTGAATCCGACCAAGATGGTGACACTCACCATGAGCGAGAAAGAATTCACCGACTACGCCACCCAGCTGGCCGAGCGCGTGGAACTGGTGATAAGCGGTCTCGAGCAACTTGGCATCCGCACCGCCCAACTCACCACCAAGCAACTCATCGAACTCTTCTACGCCACCTACAACCCCGAAGAAGCGGTCCGCCAGCGGCTGGCTGATATTGAGTCGCTCAAGTCCCGTTTCATCGTGCCTGAAGCTACGGTCTTGCCGCCGGAATCGGCGCCGACTGAGCCGCCAGGAGGCGCGAATGGTTAAGCTCCCATTCTTCGGAAAAAAAGAAGAGTCGGTCACGCCGATCGACCTCAGGGATCGGCCCGACCAGCCGGAGACACTCGCCTCAGCACCGAGCCAGCAATCAGGCAACGAGTCCAAGAAGCGGGGTTTTTTTGCCAAGCGCAAGGAAGTGAGCGCCGCCCAGCGCGAGTTCGAGCAAGGGCTCGTGAACGTTTTAGATTACATCGCACCGGCAGCGTTCAGCGTCACGCCAAACCACGTCCAGCTAGAAAACCTCTATGCCCGGACCCTCTTCGTCTACTCCTACGCCCGGTACTTAAACACCAACTGGCTCTCCCGGATCGTCAACTTAGACATCCAGGCCGACATCTCCATGTACATCTACCCGCTCGACAGCAACGAGGTGATGGGCGAACTCCGGCGCAAACTCACCCAGCTCCAATCGACCGAGTCGATCGAACGGGAGAAGGGCCAGGTTCGTGATCCCCAGCTTGAGACCGCAATCTCCGACATCGAGGGCCTCCGCGACGCCCTCTCCCGTGGCGAGGATCGGCTCTTCCAGTTTGGCCTCTACTTCACCGTCTACTCCAACAGCCTGGAGGAGCTCGACAACCTCACCAAGCAACTCGAGGCTCTGCTGGGCGGACTACTGATTTATACGAAACAAGCGCTCATGCAGCAGGAGCAGGGCTTCTCCTCGGTGCTTCCCCTTGGCAACGACGAGCTCCACATTACCCGCAACCTCGACACCGCCTCGCTCTCGACCTCGTTCCCGTTCGTTTCCTCGACGCTCACCAGTAACGACGGGGTGCTCTACGGCGTCAACCTCCATAACTCGTCGCTCGTTCTCTTCGATCGGTTCTCGCTCGAGAATGCCAACTCGGTCGTCTTTGCCACCTCCGGCGCCGGCAAGAGCTTCGCGGTCAAGCTCGAGGCGCTGCGCTCGCTGATGTTCGGCACCGACGTCATCGTGATCGACCCGGAAAATGAGTACGAGCGGCTCGCCGAAGCCGTCGGCGGTACTGAACTCAAGCTCAGCCTCAACTCTCCCGAACGGATCAATCCGTTCGATCTTCCGCGGGCTTCTACCGACGAGCGCGGCGAGGACATCCTCCGGACCGCGGTGGTCACCATCAAGAACTTGGTGGCGATTATGGTGGGCGGTCTTTCCCCAGAAGAAGACGCGATCTTAGACAAAGCGGTCTACGAGACCTACGCCTTAAAAGACATTACCGCCGATCTGGCCAGCCACGCCAACGAGCCGCCCCTCATGAGCGACCTTCAGGCGATCCTGGGCAACATGACCGGGGCCGAGAATCTGGTGCGGAAACTCACCAAGTACACCGAAGGGACCTTCGCCGGCCTCTTCAACCAGCCGACCAACATCGATCTGAACCGAGGGTTCGTGGTCTTCAATATCCGCGACCTCGAAGAACAGCTCCGGCCGATCGGGATGTTCTTGGTTCTGAATTTCGTCTGGAACAAGGCCAGGTATGAAACACGAAAACGGATGGTGGTGATCGACGAAGCCTGGATCCTGATGCGCTACAAGGATTCGTCCGATTTCCTCTACGCCTTGGCCAAGCGGGCCCGTAAGTACTTCCTGGGCCTCACCATTATCACCCAGGACGTCGAGGACTTCATCACCTCCCAACAGGGGCGAACGATCGTCAACAACTCGGCGATGATGCTGCTCTTGCGCCAGTCGCCGGCCGCCATCGACAAACTC
>CAZOUL010000068.1:0-3888 GCA_964583025.1 uncultured Candidatus Saccharibacteria bacterium | reverse complement strand
GGCGGTTCCGGAAATTTGAGCACTATACCATCAGGGCGAGCGTTTGTCAAGTCCACCACGGCCCAGCTTGACCGAAACGCAATATCGCGGTGCGATATATAGAGAGATACATTTGGAAAGGAGGTGATGCAGATGGCCGAACGAAACGGAAAACAACAGCGCGGTTTTGCCGTGATGGACGACGAGCGGCAGCGCGAGATTGCCAGCAAAGGCGGGCAAGCCGCCCACGAGAAGGGTACGGCCCACGAGTGGAACTCGCGTGAAGCCAAAGAGGCTGGCCGCAAAGGCGGCAAGCACTCGGGCGGCGGCAACCGCTAATCCTGTTCTTGGAATGGAACACCCCTCCTCACTCAAAAGATCTTCGGGTCTTTTGAGTGTTTTCGTAAAGTTCCGAGCATTCGCTCGGTTTATTTTATTGGCTGTTTCTCTTGGAGAGATGCCAGATGCCTGCGAGGATGAGGCTACCGAGCACGATCCAGCTCACGGGGCCGAGGTATTCGCCGACGAGCTCGTAGTGTCTCCCTAAGAGGTAGCCGGCAAGAGTGAGGGTGGCTGACCAAATGGCCGTGCCCAGGCCCGTCCACAGGACAAATTGCCAGAATCGCATCTTGCTCACTCCGGCCGGCAGGGAGATAAGCGAGCGCAGGCCGGGAATCATCCGGCCAAAGAACACGCTCTGGGGGCCATGCCGCTGAAACCACTCGGCCGAGCGGTCGAGATCACTTGGTTTCACACGGAGGTAACGCCCGTACCGGCCGGCAAGGCCCCGGAGTTTTTTAAGCGAGAGAAGCCGAGCCAGTCCGTAGAGAATACTTGCGCCAATCAGTGCGCCAACCGTGGCCACGAGAATGACGCCCCAGAGCGTGAGGCTGCCCTGCGAGGCGGAGAACCCGGCGAAGGGAAGGACGAGTTCCGAGGGGATCGGCGGTACCACCACTTCGAGGAGTGTCAGCGCCCCGATGCCGAGGTAGCCGAGCGATTCAATCGTTGAGGTAACAAAAACAGAGAGTTCCATAAGAATAGGTGACGACTCTCCCTGTACCGTACCAAAAGACGGCCTCCGAGCGGAGCTCAGCCGGAGTAGGGGGACTTAGCTGAGCGGGGCGAAGTGAAGGCCGAGGTAGTAGGGCCAGATAATGATACCGAGGAGTCCTTGCCAGAACGCTAGCTTCAGGAAGCCGATCGTAAAGAGCCACCCGGCGAACCACATCCCGCCTGACATCGTGTGTTGTTCAACCCTGATTTTTTCCATCTCACTCCTTCTCATCCTTAGACCATTGGTGCTATGTTCTCGTGAACATATGAAAAATGTCCAGCACTGGGCTGAACACTCTCATATGGCAGGCGCGACCGGATAGTCTCACGCGCAACAATTCGAATTGCTTCGAATTGTTGCTTCCATACGGCTTCCGCCCTCTGGTCTCCGGGCCTACGGCTCGGTAGGTCGCCCCGAGCGGGGAAGCTCTTCGTCGTTTCCCCCCTTCCCGGTCGAATCCAGTCTAACGATCAACAATGTACATTATGCCCACCACAAGGGTGAGCACAATGTACATGGCGGGCGCGACCGGATTCGAACCGGCGATCTCCACCGTGACAGGGTGGCGTGTTAGGCCAGACTACACCACGCGCCCAAAATGTTTCGCAAACTATAGCTCGTTTTCTCCTGGGAATCAACAGGCTGGGTGACTAAGCCGTCAACACTTTCTCCCTTGACGCCAGGAGTAAGGAGCGTATAGTGTTGGATTTGCGTAAGGGGGTACGCGATGAATAAACAGTTTCTTTCGGTGCTGTCCCTCGTTGGACAGCTTGGTTTTATTATTGGGCTCCCAGCGGCAGCGTTCGGGTTTGGTGGCGCATGGCTCGATCGTGAGCTCGGTACCAGCCCGCTGTTTATCCTCCTTGGGTTGGGACTGGCGATTACCTCGTCGGCCATCTGGGTCTACCGGTTCGTCAAAAATCTTGAATCATGAACCATCGAGCATGGAACAGCTATGCATGAGATCCACTTAGCATCGGACGTCCTGTTTACCCTGGGTCCTATCCCAGTGACGAATGCTATTCTCGCCACTTGGCTGGGGATGCTCCTCATCATCGGCGTTGCGATTGCGGCAACGAGAAATCTCTCGCTCGTTCCCCGGGGGATCCAAAATGTCGTGGAAGGGGTGCTCGAGGTGCTCTTGAATCTCATCGAGCAAGTCACGCAGGATCGCCGCCGGGCCGAACAGTTCTTTCCGTTCTTGGCCACGTTCTTCATCTTTATTTTGATTATGAACTGGATGGAGCTGATCCCAGGGTACGGCAGTATTCTCTATGGTGACGTTGCTCTGTTGCGTTCGGCAAATACCGATCTCAACACCCCACTCGCTCTCGCGCTCATTTCTGTCATTGGGACCCAGATCGCCGGCATCGGGGCAATCGGTTTCTTTCAACATGTCGGCCACTACCTGAACTTCAGCGGACCGATAGAGTTCTTCGTTGGGATCTTGCACCTCATCGGCGAGGTCGCGAAGGTGATGTCGTTTGCCTTTCGCTTGTTCGGCAACATTTTTGCCGGCGAAGTACTCATCCTGGTGATGTCATTCCTCGTGCCGTACCTGGTGCCGGTGCCTTTTTACGCTATTGAGGTGTTCGTCGGCTTCATCCAAGCCCTTGTTTTTACCATGCTTACTTTGGTATTTCTCACGATCGCGACCACGCCCCACCACGAAGCGAAAGCACACTGATGTAAATCTAATTTCTAATTACTAATTTCTAAACAAACCAAGAATTCAAAATCCTGCATTGTTTAGAGTTTAGTGGTTAGTATGTAGAGTTTCCTCCTGAAAGGAGAGTACATGACTCCAGAAGTGATGCAGACCCTCGCCCCAGCGCTGGCGATCGCTATTGGCGGCTTTGGTCCGGCCATTGGTATTGGTTGGATTGGCGCCAAGGGCATGGAAGCAATTGGCCGTAATCCTGAGGCTGCGCCAAAAGTGCAGACCGCGATGGTCCTGGCGATTGCTTTCGCCGAGGCAATCGCCATCTACGTGCTCGTTGTGGCGCTCATCTTGAAGTTCGTCTAACCAGAAAGGCGTACCGTTTGGTACGACATAGGCTATGGCAACAACCATTCCCCGGGAAGCACAGTCTGCCACCCATGCCGAAGAATCAGTGATTGGCGAGGGGGCACACGCGACCACCGCTCATACGAGCGAGGCTTCAGGCATTGCGGCGCTCGGCGTAGATTCGAGCTTCCTTCTTGTACAAGCCGTGAATTTTTCAGTGCTCCTGATCATTCTCTCGCTTGTGCTTTACCGGCCAGTGCTTGCACTCCTAAAGCAGCGACGGGAATCTATTGAGGCCGGGCTTTCGCTGGCCGAGCGGACCAAACGAGACGCCCAACTCGCTGATCAGAAGACTCAGGAGTTGATTGCCTCGGCACGACAGGAGGCTCGCGCAATTGTTGAGCAGGCCCGTTCGCAGGCCGAAGCGTTAGCCGAAGAAACAAAAGCTCGGGCGGCGACTGAAGCTACAGCCCTCTTGGAGCGAACCCGGGCCCAACTTGAAGCTGAGAAGGCATCAATTCTCGAAGAGGTTGAGGCTGAGCTCGGTTCGCTGGTTGCCGAAGCTACTCGGCGGGTCGTCGAGCGCCAGGAGAATGCTGTGTCTGAACAAGAGATCCGCGCAGCACTTGATGAGACGAAAGGCATGACAGCATGAGGGCCAGAACCTGGGCCAAGTTGTACTTGGCCATGACCGCAGAACTTCCTGCTTCCGAGCGGGTTGCCTGGCTCCTGATTTTTCTTTGTGCCAGTGCCAGGCGGACGCTGGCTCAGCTTGCCGTCTTGCCGCAGGCGGCGCAGCTGTTTGCTGAGCACGGTGTTCCAAGTGCAATTGCCCGCTACCTAG
>CAZOUL010000067.1:0-3899 GCA_964583025.1 uncultured Candidatus Saccharibacteria bacterium | reverse complement strand
AGGAAGCAAAGACGCTCTCGCTCTCCAGGCTCTTCTCACCCGCCTCAAAGCTGCATTGGAACAGGGGAGGGGAGTGCGCACCGTCCCCCTCTCCCCCACCGAGACTCGCGCCATGAGGGAGCTGCAACTCCTCACCGCCAAACCGCTCATGTACGTCGTAAACTTGGACGAGACCCAGATCAGCAGGGCAGAGGAGGGGATTGTGGCGCTCGTCGGCCAGCGACCTGAGCTCTTCGCCCAATCCCCCGTAGTGCCGGTGAGCGCTAAGATTGAGGCTGAGCTGGCAGAACTGGAACCGGCTGACCGAGCCGAACTCTTGGGGGAGTACGGACTGGCTGAGCCTGGCCTGAACCGGCTGATCCGCGAGGCGTACCAGCTCCTTGGTCTCCAGACTTACTTCACGGCCGGGCCGAAAGAAGTCCGGGCCTGGACGATCCCATACGGGGCCACAGCCCCAGAAGCCGCTGGCGTGATCCATACCGATTTCCAGCGCGGTTTCATCAAAGCCAAGACGATCGCCTTCGATGAGTACGTACGCCTGGGCGGTGAGCAGGGAGCGCAGTCTGCCGGCAAACTCCGCCAGGAAGGCAGAGACTACGTCGTCCAGGACGGTGACGTGATCGAGTTTGCCTTCAACGTGTAAGTAAAGAAGCCTGAGAAAACTCAGGCTTCGTGTGTTGGAAGTAGTAGGTTCAGAGCGGGCTCGAGCGGACGACGCCGCGGTGAGACTGGACGTAGTCCTGACCGGCAAGCAAATTCATTCTCCGATTGATGTGCCGAATCACCCGCTGTACCCGCCATGGCCGAAGAATCGCAATCGAACCGAGCGAAATCGCGTCTGCTCCAGCGGCAATCAGACAATCCGCATCCCGGCACGAGAGGACGCCGCCGCCGGCAATGATCGGCTTGGTCGTCCCGGCTGCACGGAGCTTGGCAACGTGTCCGACGACAATCGGCAGCAGAGGCGCTCCAGAGAGGCCGCCGCCGCCCAGTGCAGCCAGTGGCGACTCCCCTGGGCCGAACAGGCGATCCCAATCAATCCACTCAGGCAGTTTTCGCCAAGGGATTGTGTTGGAAAGGCAAATCCCGTCGCAGCCCTCGAGCTCGGCAATCTCGGCGATTGCCTCGACCGGAACCATGACGCTAAACTTCGGCACGAGCGGAACATTCAGCGCCTGGGCAACGTCCAGGGCGTCCCGGATCTCGCCGACCAGCTTGCTTTGAACCAAGCCAACGTTCGGACAACTGACATTAAGCTTCAAGCCCACCGGCGCCTGAAAGTCCGGAAGAAACTGTTTCATGACCTGGACAAACCGCGCCAGTTCGTTGAGCCGGTCCTCGCGGGTGTCACCTACCGACATAAAGGAGAGAAAGAAAGAATGGATCCGGCGCTCCCAGCCCATGTGTACGAACAGATGGGCTGCACCAGGACCGGTCAGCCCAACGGCGTTCAGGGCGATAGCAGTCCGATGATTCATCCGGATACACCGGGGGATAAGCTCACGGGGTGTGATGCGGTCACTCCCAACCGGCATGTTTCCCGGTCTTGCTGCCAGGGTGGTGGTCTTGGCCACGAACGTGCTGCCAGTCCATTTGAGACCCAATGGACCCAAGAGTAGATGAAGCGGATAACCGTTGCCGTCAAAGTTACGGGCGCCACTCGCATTAATGACACAACCGAACTCATTGCCTCGCAAAATCACAGGTACCTCCACATGTTAAGCTCTGGCCACTATCGCAGAGGCACCATTGCTTGCCAACCTGGAAACCACCTGGTACACTGCCCCAGTGATCTTGCTCTCCACCCCGATAGTGGCGCAAGATTGTTTGTTTTCTCCCATCAATCGCTCTAGAATCAACTACACCTATGCACGACTACGAACTCACAGTGATTACCCGCGACGAGGCAACTGCCGCCGTCGAGCAAGCTATTGACAGTGCCGGTGGCCGGGTCACCGACCGGCGCACCCTGGGCCGAAAAACCTTCGCCTACCCGATCAATAAAGAGACGGCCGGCTTCTACACGACCTTCCGGCTGCAACTTGAACCAACAAGTATCGCCGATCTGAACCGCAAGTTCCTGTTGATGGACGGGCTGCTTCGCCATCTCGTTGTTCAGCTGCCGATCGAAAAACTCTCAAGTGATCTCGACATTGATGAGCTACAAGAGGCGAAGGATGTGAAAGAGAAGGAGGAGACGTCGAAGACTTCTGATGCAGAGCGAGGTAAGCTTCTCGATGAGCAGCTCAGCAAGCTCATCGGGGGCGATGAGGGGGACTCGAAGGAATCGGCGAGCACGAACAAGGAGTAGGACGTGGCAGATTTCAATCAAGCAATTATTCTCGGCAACTTAACCAGAGACCCAGAACTGCGCTCAACGACCAGTGGCCAATCAGTCGCGTCGTTTTCAGTTGCAACCAACCGCCGCTGGACCACGAAAGACGGACAGCAGCAAGAGGAAACTGAGTTCCATAATGTGGTCGCTTGGGGCAAGCTCGCCGAGATTTGCTCGCAAATTCTCTACAAGGGACGCAAAGTGCTGGTCGCCGGCCGGCTCCGCACCAGGCAGTGGGAAGGTCAAGATGGCGTCAAGCGTTACTCAACAGAAATTGTGGCCGACCAAGTCAGTGCGACTGGCCCCAGTCGCGGCGGCGACACTGGCGCAACACCAGCTGGAGCATCCAGCCAATCAGCCCCAGCTGCCGCTCCAACTACCAATAAAAATGAGCCGGCCCCAGTAAGCGTTCCCGACGAAATTAACTTGGACGACATCCCATTCTAGGAACGCACACAAGGGAAGATTATGGCGAAAATGAAGCGAAAAACCTGCCCGTTCTGCAAGAAGAAGGTCGAGTGGATCGACTACAAAGATCCAGCCATGCTCAAACGCTATTTGGGCATGTGGGCAAAGATCCGTCCTGCCCGTGACACCGGCGTCTGCTCCCGACACCAACGGCGGCTGGGCGAAGCTGTGAAGCGCGCCCGATTTTTAGCTCTTCTCCCCTATACCTCTCGATAAACACTTGCCCGACGTCGCCCGATGGGCGGCTGGGGTAATGAGTACTTCTCCTAGCATGTGACACCTATGCTTGGCATCACCGACCTCAAAACAGGCACATACTTTGAGCTCGACGGCGTCCCTCACCAGGTACTCACCTTTGAACACTCAAAGATGGGCCGGGGTGGGGCAGTGCTTCGTACCAAGATCCGCAATCTCTTAACCGGCGCGGTGTTCGACCGGACGTTTAAGGGCAGCGACCAGTTCGCCGAGGCCGACGTTTCCCGCCGGAACGGCCAGTTCCTCTATGCCGATGAGCGCGGCGCTACGTTCATGGAAGCAGACACTTTCGAGCAATACGTGCTCGATCGGCCTCGGGTCGCAGACCAGCTTGGATACCTCAAGGAGGGCGAAGAAGTTGATCTCGTCCTCTACAATCAAACACTGCTCGCCGTTGAGCTGCCAGCCAAAGTGGATCTCGAAGTTACCTACACTGAACCAGGCTTTAAGGGCGATACCCAATCGACCGTCAATAAACCGGCAACGCTTGAGACTGGCCTCGAAGTTCAAGTGCCGCTCTTCATTAAACAGGGTGATACGATCCGGGTAAGCACGCAGACCGGCCAGTACGTCGAACGAGCCAACTGAACTCGTCCCTACGGAGTTTCTCCGAGTCGTGCTAGACTGGAAGTATGCTCGTTGAGTATGACCACTTCCGAGGCCTCCCTGTTGCTTCGATGGCCGATGAGGCGCAAATCGGCCGCGTCGACGACGTTGTCCTGCACCCTGATACCGGCGAACTCGTTGGTTTCTGGGTCAAAACCGGCGGTTGGCTGGCTCCGAAACGGGCGCTGTCGAGTCGTGATATCGTTTCATACGACCACCAAGCCCTCGTCGTCCG
>CAZOUL010000066.1:0-3900 GCA_964583025.1 uncultured Candidatus Saccharibacteria bacterium | reverse complement strand
ATTGCCGGCCAAATCGAGCGTCGCGTCGCCTACCGCCGAGCAGTCCGCCAAGCCGTTGAAAAAACCATGCAGCGGGGCGCCAAAGGGATCCGTATCTCCGTGTCCGGCCGCCTTGCCGGTTCCGACATCGCCCGGCAAGAGAAATTTTCTGAAGGTACTGTTCCACTGTCTACCCTCCGCAACGACATTGATTACGCCCATGTTGATGCCAAGACCAGTTCGTATGGCACCATTGGGGTAAAGGTATGGATTTACCGCGGCGACAAACTGGCTGAGGCGCTCCGTCCCCAGGGCCGCCGGGTGATCGAGTAGGATGAACCATGCTTATTCCTAAGAAACTCAAACATCGAAAGCAGCACCGTGGCCATCGTCGAGGAATGGCGCTTCGAGGTAGTAGCTTGGCCTTCGGTAAGTACGGCCTGAAGGCTCTGGAAGCAAGCTGGTTCAGTTCGCGCCAGATAGAGGCCGCTCGCCGAGCGATTACCCGCTACATGCAGCGCGGTGGACAGGTTTGGATTCGGATTTTTCCTGACAAGCCGATCACGGCAAGCTCGCCGGAATCGCCGATGGGAAGCGGGAAGGGTGCGCTCGACCACTTCGTCGCCGTCGTCAAGCCAGGCAGGATCATTTTTGAGATTGACGGCGTGCCCGCTGACATCGCCCGTGAGGCGCTTCGACTTGGGGCCAGTAAGCTGTCGGTGAAGACCCGAATCGTTTCCCGCGAGGAGCGCGCATGAGTAAGGCGACGAAGTTTCTTCAAGAGATCCGCACGTACGACGCTGCCCGGCTCGAGAAAGAGATTGCGGCCCGGTACGAGACTATCCGTACCTTGAGATTCGGGATCGGGTTTGGTACAACCACCAGTCTTGCCCAGCTGCGTCAGGCAAAGCGAGAGTTGGCTCACCTCCTCACTGTCCTGAACGAGAAACAGGCGGCCGGAGCGAAGGAGTAAGTATGGCGGCAAAGCAGAAAATCGGCACCGTGATTCGTGTGGCAGACCGCACTGCCCGGATTCGAGTTGACCGCGAACGAACCCACCGGCTCTACGGCAAGCCGTATCGAATCTCAACCTCGATTCTTGCCGACGTACCGGAATCAATCACGCTTGGGCCGGGGGATACAGTGACCATCGAGGAAACGCGGCCAGTCAGCAAGCGGAAGTCATGGCGCATCGCGAATGTCCTTGAACAGGCCAGCCTGGTAGATGCCGCTGCCATCCGCGAGGATGACAGCGCAGACTCTGAGGAGGCCGCATGATTCAGCCACAGAGCCGATTGAACGTTGCCGACAACTCCGGTGCCAAGGCTGTGATGTGCATTACGGTCCTGGGCAACCGCAAGCGGGACGCCGCCCAGCTCGGAGATACGATTGTCGTCTCAGTCAAAGACGCTATGCCCCGGGGAACCGTCAAGAAAAAGCAGGTGGTGAGAGCGGTGATCGTCCGTCAGCGCCAACCATTCCAACGAACCGACGGGAGCACCATCCGCTTCGATGACAACGCTGTTGTCTTGGTCAACGACGATGGCCAGCCGATTGGTACCCGGGTGCTCGGGCCAGTCGCCCGTGAGATTCGTGCCCGTGGCTTCCAGAAGATTATTTCACTCGCTCCGGAGGTGCTATGAGAGTGCGCACTGGCGATACTGTCCTCGTTAATACCGGGAAAGATCGCGGCAAGCAGGCGAAAGTCATTCGCGCCATGCCAAGCGAGCGCCGGGTCATCGTTGAGGGTGTCAATATTGCTAAGAAGCATCTGAAGCCAACGCCGAAGCACCCACATGGGGGTATCGTTGAGATTCCAGCACCGCTCCACGTCAGCAACGTCGACCTTATTTGCGGGTCATGCAGCAAGTCCACCCGCGTTGGCATGAAGACACTCGCGGACGGATCACGGGTTCGAGTATGCAAACGTTGCGGCGAAGCTGTCAGTCCATCGAAGAAGAAAGTGCAACGCTCATGACCATGAAACAGCGCTACATCACTGAAATCAGACCAAGGCTCAAAGATGAGCTCGGGGTCCGCAATGTCCACATGGTACCGCGGTTGGAGAAAATCACGGTCAATGTCGGCCTGGGTTCTCGACGCAAGGACGACAAGCTGGAAGAAGCCGTAATCCGTGACTTGGCCCGTATCACCGGTCAAACCCCGGTGCCCCGGCTGGCTCGCAAAGCCATCGCCGGCTTCAAGCTCCGCGAGGGCGAAACAATCGGCGTTGCCGTCGTGTTACGGGGAGCGCGGATGTACGATTTCTTAACCCGGCTGATTCGGGTCGTGCTACCGCGCATCCGAGATTTCCGCGGCTTACCCCTCTCGGGATTCGATGGCCAGGGAAACTACTCGTTCGGTATCAAGGAGCACATCGTGTTTCCCGAAGTAGACCATGAGCGGATTCAGGATCTGTATGGCTTAGGAATCACAATTACGACCACGGCAACGACCGATGCGCACGGTGAAACGCTCCTGCGGTCGCTCGGGATGCCGTTCGCCGAACAAACGGACGGGAGGAAGTAATGGCGAAGAAGTCTCTGATCGCAAAATCGTTGAAGAAGCCGAAGTACTCCACCCGAGTGGTCCGGCGGTGCGGGATCTGTGGTCGAAACCGCGGGTATCTTCGACGGTATGGCTTGTGTCGGATCTGTTTCCGCGAGCGAGCCAGTCACGGTGAAATTCCGGGCGTTGTGAAATCTTCCTGGTAGAGAGGTAGCTATGGACCCAATTGCCAATATGCTCACGATGATTCGAAACGGTTTTGCCGTCGGAAAGCCCGAGGTCGCGGTGCCGTACTCGTCGCTCAAGGCGGAGATTGCCAAGATTTTGGCGGCGAACAAGTATCTCGACGCCGTCGATGTTGATGACGTCGACGGAAAAAAGGTGCTCCGGCTCACGCTTCGCTACACCAACGGTAGTCCGGCGATCCGAGCAGTTCGGAGAATTTCCAAGCCTGGCCTGCGCGTCTACACCAAGGCAACGGATATTCCGCGTCCCCGAGGCGGTTTCGGCATGGTGATTCTTTCCACTCCGCACGGGGTCATGACGGACAAGGAAGCCCGCGCTCGTCATGCTGGCGGTGAAGTGCTGTGCGAGGTGCTGTCATGAGCCGGATCGGTCGTCAAACTATCCAAATACCTGACGGCAGCGCCCTCGAGGTCCGCGAGCGAGATATTCTCGTCAAGGGTCCGAAGGGCGAGCTGGTGGTCGCAAAACCCGACCACATTACCGTTGAGGTCTCCGGCAGCGAAGCGACGGTGGCAAAGACCAGTAACAACAAGCAGGCGCGGGCATTACATGGCCTCACGAACCGCTTACTAGTTGCCGCGATCCAGGGAGTAACTGAGGGATTCACGAAAACGCTCGAGATCCAGGGGGTTGGCTACCGGGCTGGCATGCAGGGGAAGAGTCTTATGCTGAACGTTGGTTACTCCCATCCGGTCACCATCGAGCCGCCGGCTGGCATTGAACTCAGCGTCCAGAAGAACACCATTGCCGTGTCCGGGATCGATAAGCAGCTGGTCGGCCAAGTAGCGGCCAACATCAGGGCTGTTCGGCCACCTGAGCCATACAAGGGCAAGGGGATCCGGTACACTGGTGAACATGTCCGTCGCAAGGCTGGAAAAGCAGCGAAAGCGGCTGGAGCAGCGTAGAGAGAAGGAATAATGGCGACACGACACGATAGAATTCGGCGGGCAGGGGTCCGAGGGACAGCCACACGGCCCCGGCTCTCAATCGAGAAAACGAACCGGTACGTCCGGGCGCAACTCATCGATGATGAGCGGGGAGTGACGCTCGCGGCCGCGAGTGACGACCAGCTGGTTCGGGAGAACGGTCCGAAAAAAACGACCGGCCTTGAGCGGGCGACCGCCGTTGGTAAGAGGCGCGGCGAAGCCGCGGCAAAGCGTGGAATCA
>CAZOUL010000065.1:0-3900 GCA_964583025.1 uncultured Candidatus Saccharibacteria bacterium | reverse complement strand
CCGCCTCACCATTGCCAAGTGGCTGACGCCCGACGGCCGGGAGATCAACGGGACCGGGATCGAGCCGGACGAGATTATTGAGGATGATGAGGAGACCGAGGCAGACGAGCAGCTCGAGCGAGCGGTTGAGATTCTCAAGCAGTGATCCCTGAGAGGCTTTGCTCCCATATCGTTTACATCTCGAGGACTCTCTCTTACTATTAGAGGCATGAACATTCTTCTTTTGAAGCCGGTGCCCAAGCTGGGATTGCCAGGTGATGTGAAGACCGTCAAGGCGGGCTATGCTCGCAACTACCTGCTCCCCCAGGGCTTGGCCGTTGCTGCTGGGGATAAGAAGGCTCGAGAAATTCGAGCCGGGCTTTCTGAAGCGCGGCAGACAGCGCTCAAGGAACAAGCCGAACTCACGGAAAAGGCGAAGCAGTGGTCGGGGAAGACTGTAACGATTTCGGCTAAGGCAACGACCGACGGGACACTCTTTGGCTCGATTACCGATCGAGATGTAGCCAAGGAACTTGGACTGGATCGCAAGCAAGTGAAGTTTCAACCGGCCAAGCAGACCGGGGACTACGACGCGCTGATCGACCTCGGCCAGGGCGTTGACGCTCGGGTGAGCGTGGTCATTCGGGCGCAAGGAAAAGGGCAGAGCAAGTAGCGCTAAGCCGGAGGAGGGCCGGTGGCATCTGGGCAACCAGCGATCGATCCATCGTGGGGCGTTGAAGAGTCAACGCCGCAGAAACCAGGAGAGCCGGCGCCCGCCGAGGCGTCGCTTTTGGCTGCGAGTGCCCATGAGACACCGCCACGATCGACCTTGGCCAGTCCTCGCATTCCTCAGACCGAAGGGAAATCGCCACTTCCGGGGATTTCTCGCCCCCGTCGTGCCAGCCGGGCGATCCACTGGGTGCTGGTTGGAGTCATTGCCTGTGCGTTGGCCGTTGGCCTCTATGTGCTGAGCGAAGCCGGCGTAGTGACACTTGGCATTGAGCGGTTCTGGGGGCTTTCTAATCGCCCACATGAAGCGCTCACCGAGAGTCAAGCGGCCTTAGCGGCAACGCCGACCTATCAAGTCACTGGCCAACTCTCGCTTCTTCTCACAACGGATCATGGCCAAAGCACGCTGACGAGCTCCTTCACGCACGATATCGCACCCGATGCGAGCCGTATTTCGGCACGGCTCATCTGGGCCCCGGCGGTCGGCGAGGAGGGGCGGTTTGGTCCGCTCTTGGCGACCGGCCAGCCGTTAGAAATCGAGCTCATTGCCACCACTGCTGATCTCTATGTGAGAATTCCTGCCCAGAGCGATACTTGGACCAAAGCTCCGGTGGCCGAGTTGCCCCTTCAGGGAGTCCAACCGTTTTCCTGGCCAGAGTTTCTCGGGGCGTTGGCCGAGGGTGAAGCAGCTGGGTCGCGGGCTGGCGGCCAGACTGTCGACGGCGTGCGCACCAAGGGCTACGAGCACGCGGTTCCGGCCCGTACAGTTGCAGCTTTGTTTGCGCCGGCGCTCCAGCCGGGCAACGATCTCTTGAAGGCCACCAGTTTCTTGGTAGCCGGGAGTGGGCTCCCGGCCAGCATTGAACTGGCTGGACCATTTGATCTTGGCGAGGCGACAGCCGAACTGACAAGCCGGCTTGAATTCAGTGGGTTCGGAACCGGCGAGGCAATTGCAGTCCCCACGCTCAATGAAGTCAACGAGTTATCGTTGAGCGCCTGGGTATCTGACCAGGGGGTTGGGGCCATTGAGTCAGCAGCTGGTCGTGATGCGGCCCGCAAGGCGGATTTGCGCCGGATTGCCGTGGCGCTCGCTGAGTATGCAGCCAGCGCGACGCCGTTCGGCTACCCGGTCGCTGAGGAAGCGCTGCGACTCGACCAATCTGAGGCGTTGCAGAACGCGCTGCGTCCGTATCTTTCCGAGGTGCCTACTGACCCTCAGGCGCCCGACCGCTACTACGGGTATCAATCAGATGGCACGAATTTCCGGTTGACCGCAGTCCTGGAGGCTGCCGATGATCCCGAAGCAGCTCAATCTGGCAATCTCTCTCTCTACGTGATCGAGAGTCAGTAGGCCTAGGCAGCCGGGGAAAGTCCCGGTACCATACGAGAGACAGAAAACGAGAAAGGATGAACGTATGACAGCAGTGTGGATCCTCCTTGGTATTGTCGCACTCGTTATTCTTTGGGTCGTTGCCGCTTATAATGGCTTGATTACACTGAGGAATCGCGTTGAAGAGGCGTGGAGCGACATCGACGTCCAATTGAAGCGCCGCTACGACCTCATCCCCAACCTCGTTGAAACCGTCAAAGGCTACGCCAAGCACGAGAAGCAGCTCTTTGAGGAAGTCACCCAGGCACGAGCTGAGGCGATGAAAGCGAGCCCAGGGCATCCGGAGGAAAAAGCTGCCAAGGAGAACATGCTCACGAACGCCCTCCGAAGCGTCTTCGCGGTTGCCGAGAACTACCCGGATCTCAAGGCCAGCCAGAATTTCTTGCAGCTCCAGGGCGAGCTCACGGATACCGAGGACAAGATCGAGGCGGCCCGCCGCTTCTACAACGGCAACGTCCGCGACTTCAACACCAAGCTCCAAGTCTTTCCGACCAACTTGATCGGCAACTCACTTGGCTTTCAGGCCAAAGAGTTCTTCGAAGCCGAAGCGTCTGAGAAGGAGCCGGTCGCAGTCAGCTTTGACGAGAAGAAATAGGAGGGAAACATGCCAGATACCGTGCAGCAAAAGCCAGCAGCCAAGGGCAACGACATCGAAGAGAACAAGCTCTGGGCAGTCATCGCCTACCTTGGCATTCTCTGTTTGATTCCGCTGCTTGCGAAAAAGGACTCACCGTTTGCCCAGTTCCACGCCAAGCAAGGGCTGGTTCTGTTTATCGCGGCAGTGATCGTCGGGTTCGTCTCTTGGATTCCCATTCTCGGTTGGCTTGTTGGCTTCTTGGCTGGAATCGCCATTTTTGTGCTCTGGGTCATCGGCATTCTCAACGCCTTGGGAGGCAAGATGAACAAGCTCCCAGTGATCGGCCAGTACGCCGACCAGCTGAACATCTAAGAAGCTCTCCCTCAGATTTGAAAAGGAGCGGTCGCCGCTCCTTTTCTCGTAGAAAGAAGGCTCCGGCGGGTACCAGAAGAGGAAGATTGCCCTGGCCGTTCTCACCCTGGATACTAGCTACTAAATACTAGATACTACGAACATGTACTCTGAAATCTCTTCAAACAAGTGGAAGTCGTATGGCTTGATCGGCGGGTTCTTGATCCTGGTGATCCTCTTAGGCTGGGTGTTCTCCTACGCCTTTGAGGAGCCGGTGATTCTACCGATCGCCGTTGGCATTGCCGTGGTCCAGGCGTTCATGAGCTACTACTACTCGGACCAGATCGCCCTCTCGCTTGCTGGCGCGAAGCCGGTGCCCCGCAAGCAGCCGTGGCTCACCTTGCACCGGGAGATCGAGAATCTGGCCATTGCGGCCGGGTTGCCCAAGCCCAAGGTCTACGTGATCGATGATCCCGCTCCCAACGCCTTTGCCACTGGCCGTGATCCGGATCACGCCGCCATCGCCGTCACCACTGGCCTCTTGGAGCGGCTCAATAAAACTGAGCTCGAAGGGGTGCTGGCCCACGAGCTCTCTCACATCGGCAACTACGACATCCGGGTGATGACGATTGTCGTTGTCCTCGTCGGCGTCGTCAGCCTGCTCGCCGACTTTTTCCTGCGGATGCTCTGGTTTGGCGGCGACCGCAGGGGGCGGGGCGGCGAGAGCAGCGTTGTGTTCGTCGCGGCGATTGTGGCTGCCATTCTCGCGCCGATTGCGGCCACGGTGATCCAGTTAGCGGTGTCACGGAAGCGCGAGTACCTCGCCGATGCCACCGGGGCGCTGCTCGTCGCCGTCTGCAACCCGACCGCGCGC